>NZ_QAIM01000103.1:0-17519 GCF_003061035.1 Acidovorax sp. HMWF018 | reverse complement strand
GCGACCAGATGCACGGACTCTTTTCGCGCCCAAATTGAGGAAAACGGGGAAGACCCCCAAGTCTTCATGGACGAGTTCTCCGCATGGAAGGCTCGCGGACCTGCCGGAGAGTATGCGTTTTATGCTTTTGGGCGAGATGGCGAGTATTCACGGCCAAAGGTGCTGGGCGTGAACGTGTTGAGGCATGTGCATCTTGCCCCCAGAGTTGATCCCCATGAACAGGCTGAGTGGAAGCGCCGATGGCGGAAAGGGTGGCAGAAAACCAGTGATCGGGTGCTTGTGTATGCCCAAGATCAGACTCACGGCTACCTCTTGATTTACATCTTGGACGAGCCAGGCGCTCATGAGATTGCGGAAATGCGAAGTCCAGAGGACGAGAAGTTGATGAAGCAGATGGCAAAAGTGGCATCTGATTTCATATTCGACGGATCTATCAGGGCGTAGCATCACATCACCCTTGCCTGCTACAGTCCCCGCCAGGAGGACGCCCATGGAACAGGCAGCACAACAACCGGTCACGCCCCTGCGATCTTCCGCCCCTCAATAGGGTTCGACACCAAGCCTGTGAGTTGGGGCAGTAGACAAAAAGAAACCCTCCGAAGAGGGCTTTGATTTTTTTAGTTGAAGCTACGCAGCCAGACGGGCCGTGTTGGGGCGTTGTTGCAGGCGCTGCATGCAGGCGGTGGCCATTTCGATCAGTTCTGCACTGGTGCACATGCACTCACCACTGGACACATCGCGCACCAGGCGGGGCCAGGTGGTGGTGAATGAGCCATGCTCCAGTTGGCGCACGTAGGCGGGAGTGCCCTTGGCGCTGTCGTCAATGAAGGCCAGCACCCAGCGGCTGTATTTCCATTCATCGTTGCCCGACAGCACGGCGTTGAACACGGCGCTTTGAACGGATGCGGCGGCCTGCGAAGCTGCATCGAATGCGGCCTTTGTGCGCGCTGCGTCGGCCTGCGCGGGCTGATTGCGACCGGTCTTGCGCTGCACGGCTTCCACGATGGGCTCGAACAACATGGCCGGGTAGCCGTTGGGCGATTCGATCTTCTTCACCCAGTCAGCCACGATCTCTTGCACGGTGCCAGCCTTCGGGGTGTCATCAACCAGCTCCCACTCCGAAACATGCCGAGCCAGGATGTTCACCGCCTCATGGAACTCCCCGGCGGGGATGTGGCGGTAGTCTGTCTTGAAGTGCGCCTTGAGCTTGCTCCAGCCTTTGACCATGGCACCGCCCTGCTTCTCCTTCGGCAGCTTCTTCACGTTCTCTGTCAGAAGCAGGCGCAGGGTTTCGGCCTGCTTGTCGCTGATGGTCTGGTCGGGAAGAACCGAGTAGGCGGTGCGGGGGTTGATGGCGATGCCATCATTCCAGTATTGCCAGAGAACGTCGTCGCACTCGTTTTGGTATGTGAGCACAGTCGGCCGAATTTCTGGCTTGATCTTCCCCACATGGATGCCTGCCAGCCAGCCGAACAGCTTGCGGAGAGCGATGCAGGCCATCAGCTGAATACCGCCTGCGGTAGGTATGGCGATTTCCACCATACCCCAGCGACCGTCATTCGCAGCCAGCTTGGCATGCTGACTTTTCCAGTCAATGCCCATGCCCTCCACGATGGGCTTCATAGGCGTAAATGGCTTGCCGTTGTGCTCAACCACATACAGGTCCGCGCCGTGAAACGGCACCGTGATTGCGCGGCTGGGCGCGACTTGCGTAGAATCGATCATGTTGCTTTCCTTCTGATAGGGGTTTGCTTCACTCGACGCCTCAGGACTCTCACCTCCTGGGGCGTTTCCTTTTTCAGTGCACCTTGCTGACATCTTGCGCAGCTCCTCGCACGCACTCCTTCAAGAAGGCGACGATCTGACCGTTGAAACTTCGGTCGTTTGATTTGGCTGCCTCATGAACCTGTTGGTGCAAGTCGCGGGGCAATCGCAACGCAGTTTTTTGCCATTCAGCTTGGGTTTGGTTGGTGGCCATTTCGCTCCTTTCAGAAAGTCACCGTGACTTCCTTGGGGCAAATGTATGTCACCGTGACTTTATATGCAAGTTTTTTTATTGCCATAGCAACGCTATGCTTCGCACATGGCCACTGAAACCTCCTCGACAGGGCGCGAGTCCGATAAATTCATGCTCCGATTCCCGGAGGGGATGCGCGCGGTCATCAAAGAGGCAGCCGAGAAAAATGGCCGGACCATGAATGCGGAGATCATTTCCCGCCTGCAAGCCAGCTTTGACAAGGGCAAAGACAGGCCGATCTCCAATTACGCAACCGTCGATCACGGCGACGATCCGCCGCCACTGGACATCTACGCCCAGCTAGCGATCCACGCCGAGCGTCGGGCGTTGGCCGTTGAATCAGAAAAGCTTCAGCTTCTCCAGGACGAGCTTTGGACGGTAAACTCTTGGCGCGAGACCATGTACGGGAAAAACTGCGCACACCACTTGGACGAACTCGCGGCCGGACTTGCAGAAACGATTGGTGAGCTGTCGGAGCTGGATGAAGAAATCGAGTCCGCCCGTGCAGACGCTGACCAGGCGGCAAACAAGGTCCCCGACCTGCCCGGGCCGTGGCAGCGCCGCACGAAGCCCTAAGTCACCCCTGACTTAACCAAGCTTACTGCTAGAGTTGGGGAAGGAGGGCCACCAATGGAACAGGCTACAGAACAAGCGGCAACGGCCACATCGAAGCCAACAAACTGGTACTCAGGCTGGCGTGTCTTTGCCACTGCCGCGACTACCTTCATTGCTGCAAAATTATTTGGTGTCGCAGGTGCTCTTGTGGCCGTCCTGCTCTTCCTCTGGCTACAACCCAAACGTGGAACATGGCAAGCGCTTGCTGCAGCCGTAGCCGCAGGCGCATTGGTAGCTGTTGGGCTGAGCGTCGCGCTCCTTCAAGAGCAGCGAACAAACGTTCAGCAGGCTCCTGCATCACCCCAACCTGCAGCTACGCCAATATCGTCGGAGAAAAAGGCATTCACCTACGAAGAAGCGGTCGGCGGAAGCAAGCCCTAGACGGGCTGGAACATTGCCCCATCCCAACGGGCTTGGCCGCGAGCCGTCTGATACACCTGCCCTTTGACCAGTTGCTCTTTCTTCGGCAGCGGCTGAATTGTGCCGCCCTGATCCGCCTTCCCCCCAATCGGCACCTGCTCCACCGTCCCATCCTCCAGGGTCCGAATCAGCGCCTGGCCACCCTTGGCCACCACGCCCTGATCGGTCACAGTATCGGGAAGGTTGACCACCTGCATCCGGTCGGCCGCCGTCTTGCCGCTCAGTGATGCCAAGCTGCGTTGAGCAATCTTCCGCTGTTCCGGGGTGGCGTTCGGGTCCAAGAGCACGTTGCGCAAAGCCTCCTGCTGGGCTGCGGCCCGGGTCTGGAACCCTTGCGCAGTGCGACGCAGAGCGAGGTCCCCCTGGGCAACAGCAGTGCGGCCAGCTTCACGAGTTGTGGCCCCTTGTTCCTGCATTGCAGCGCGCTCGGTAGCGCCGGCGTCCTGCACCGCAGCTCGCTGGTTGGCGCCGCTTTCACGCATTGCCGCTTGGTCTACGCCAGTCTGGGCTTGCTGCAGAGCCTGATCATTTCGCAATGCTGCTTGGTAAGCAGCCACATTGCCATCTTGATCGGCTTGTCCGCGCACCAGTTGTCCCCGCAGATTGGTAGTGGCGCCTCGGCTCCATTCGGGGGTGTTGGTGATTGAGCTTGCCGACACCTGAAGGTTGCGCAAGTTATTGCGCGCAGCCCAATCGTTGGTCGAATTGCGCACAGTGGGCGCCGCCACCTGGGTCGATGGTGCGGAAGTAGAGCCACGCGGTACGAAGCCAGCCGCTACTCGACCTACGCCACTCGGCGCCGAGACTATTCCGCCGCCTGGTTCCTGGCCATTGATGCTGATGTCTCCCGCCACATTGGTCCCCGCATAGCTGTTGCCATCGCGTGTGACATTGCTGGTGCTACGCCCATTGGCGAACACCACGGTGTCACCCACAGGTGAACGCTCAGTTGCAGGCAATGCCGGTGAGGCTGCAGACTGAGTTGGAGCCGGAGCTGTAGCCGGCGTGGTGCTGGCGGTAGAACTCGCTGGCTGTGTTGCAGTCGGCGGCGCAGTAGCGGACGCGGATTCCCCAATGCCCAGAAACTGCTTCCCGGCATCAGCGACTGCAGGTGCTGCCGCGCGCCATGCACCACCCACTACATCGTCAACCACTGCGGGGCCATAAGCCAACGCAGCGCGTGCTGTTTCACCAGCTGCAGCACCATAGCGGCCCTGGCTTGCAAGGTCGCCAATGGCTTTGCCAGACTCATTGAAAACCGCGCGGGTGCTGGGCATGAACCCAGCAGTCTTGGGCGCTGCGTTTGCTGGCGCTGGCGTCGGTGCTGCCGTGGGAGCAGCTGGTCGGCTGGCTGCCTGCGCCTGGGCGCCCTGCACGTACATGGCCGTTTGGTTGGCCAGGCGCTTCTTTTCCTCGTCCTGCACGGCACCGCCATCTGCGAAAGACTGGGACGGCACAAAACCAGCAGCCGTGCGCGTCTTGCCGCCACCGCCAGTTGCTTTGTGGGTCGCATCGCGCATCACTGTCAGCACAGCCTCACCCAGCGCCTGCACTTGCTCGGGCGGCAGCTCAAATTCACCATTGCTCAGGCGCACGGGTACGGCGTCACCCGCCTCGCCGCCCTGCCCTTCCATGCCTTCGGCTTCTTCACCCATTTCCTCGGGCTCGCCCAGTTCCTCCAGCGCCTCGGGGCCAATGGCCTGGGTGCTGTCGGCCGGCATGATGAAGGTGCCGGGGCGCTTTTCGGTTTCGATGGAATCGCTGGTCCCAGTGCCTGGCCCGCGGATCAGGCCGCCAGGCTTGAAACCAAACGGTTTCACCGTGCCACCCTCTTTCAGGCCCTGCTCCTTTTCACGGCGCTGCATGGCATTCATGCCGGAGTAGTCGCTGATTGCCGCCTGCGGTGCTGGTGCTGCGGGCGCGGGTGCAGGCCGGGATGCAACGCGGGCAGCAGCCTCCTGGTTGCGTGCCTGTGCCTTGGCGTCAGCGGCCAGCAGTTCCTCGCGGGTCTTGGGGCGAAATCCAAGCATGCCGGTGAGAGAGTGGACCATGCCGCCATCGGCTAGGTACTGCGGCTGCTGCTTGTAGCCCATGGCCTCCATTTGGGGGATCATGGCGCGCAGGCGTGCGGCATTGGATGTGTCGGTTGGTGCGGCGGGTGGTTGAGCTGGCTGAAACCCCATGGCCTGCATTTTTGGGATCATGTCGCGCACTGCTGCGACACCGCGCGATCCAAACGGGACAGATCCGCCATCAGCGAGCTGGGGCACGGTCTTGTTCCGTGCGGATTTTGGTTGGAAGCCGTACATGGCGCATCCTTTGAGTCGGGTTGTAGTGATTCTTCTGGCTGGCTGGTGGCCAGACAAGCCGGACAGGGGGGAGTTGTTACGCTGATTCGGTCTTGCCCAGAGTGTTGGCAACACTCGCACCGATCCCGTTCAGGCTTGCGGCGGCTGCATTTCCAACCATCGAAAGATTCGCCAGAGCTGCCTGAGCCCGCATCTGGGCGGTCTCGATCTTGGCGCGCAGATTGGCCTCGTTGGCACGCTCTTTCAGCTCCGCATCGGTGATTTCCAGCCGCAGAAATGGCTCCAGGGCAGCGCTCTGCGCCTGGTAAAGCGACACCAGCGTGCGCGCCGCGTCGTTCTTGAGCCCGCTCAGTGAGGTGGCCAGCTGCGCAGCGGTCTGGGGCGCGAACATTACCGTGCGCACATAGTCGCTCACTGCCTGCAGCGCCTGTGTGAAAAGGTTGCCTGCCGTGGTGATGGCAAAGCGCACGTTCTCCACCTCGGTGTCAAAGCTCTTGATGGCGATGTCGCGGCTCTGCTCGGCCAGCTTGTCCCGGCTGTCCTGACGGATCATGGCAATGTCGTTCAGCATGGCGCCGGGCGGCAGCGGCCAGCCCGCGCGGGCGTACTTTTCGGTCACGCCGGCGGTATCCCGGGCAGCCTGTTTCAGGACGCGCGCACGCCCACGCTCCCAGAGCGCCGTTTCCACCGCCGGATTGATGCCCGTGCCTCCCTCGTTGATCGCCCGCTTGCACCACCGCATGGCATCTGCCAGCAGGGTCATATCGGGGAAGGCGATGCCCACCATCTTGTTGAAGGCGTCTTCCACCAGCGCGGAAAGCTCCGCGTTCTTGGTGTCGAAGAATGCGAATGCGCTGTCCGGGTCGTCAAACTGCAAGCCATCGGGGGGAGCAATCTGCTCCAGCGCTGTACTCAGGGAAGGCAGCGGGATCTGCGCGGCGGTGCCCACATCGCCCTTGATGCCATCACCGAAAGCAAACGCCCGCTCAAACCACTCCTGGGCGTTGTTCCACTTCGCGTTGATGATCTGCGTGGTCTGCAGGGCTGGACCTGTCACCCCGCTGGGAATGGTCACAATATCGGTCATGTTCCGATCCTCCGGGCCGATTCGGCAATGAGAAAGCGCACGGCATCCACCTCGAAGGGCATGCCGCTGTCGTTGTAGAAAGTGGGCGTCAGGTAGGTGCTCTGCATGCCCTTGCCCAGGTCGAAGCGCATTTCGCGCATGGTGCTGCCATACACCCGGGCTTGGTAGGAATAGCTGGCCGGCGCGCCGCGCACCAGCGCATCCACCTCCAGCCGCATTGCGCCGGCTGCCGCGCCCAGGTAGCAATGGGTCACGGTCTTGACCTGCGGATTGCCGAAATTCATCTGGCCCAGGCCAAACACCGACACGATGGGCTCGCCAGCGTCGTCCTCGCCCTCCAGTAAGTACAGGCCTTCGTCGGTCGCACCGTAGTAGCGCCCGCCGATCTTGGCCACGCTGTTGAACGGGTAGTTCTCGTACTGCGTGGTCCCGCCAGGATCATCTGCGGTGATGTTCATGACGAACACCTCGGTCAGGTTCGAAAGCGCTCCCAACTCGCCGCCCAGTAAGGCCAGCAGCGGCGCCACGGCCAGCACTACCTCGGCCGCATAGTCGATCTCGCCAGAGAGCACGCCACGCATGGGAGCTGCAGCCAGCGTAACCTGCGCGAAGGGAGAGAACGCGCCACCCAGCACGCCCGACAGTGCACTGCTGGGCAGCACTGCAGCCGATACAGCGCCGGTGAAACTGCCCGACAGCACACCCTGCATGGGCGCGGTGGCGAGTGTGACCACCGCGAAGTGGGTGATTGCACCGCCCAGTACCGCATTCAGGGGCTTGGGATAGCCCGAAGCGTAGCCCTGCATCGGGGCCATCATCCCGTGGGATTCGCCGTACTTCCCCTCCACAGCCATGCCAGTCATGGGCACCATCACTGCGCCGGAGAACCCATAGCGTGCTTCGGGGCCGTGGGCGTAGCCATACAGGGGCATCATCTGCCCCGCGCTCAGACCATAGGCTGGAGTGAGCATGCCGGCACTGGCCTGGCCGCCCAGGGGACGCATGGATGCGCGGGCCTCGCCATACGTGCCATGCACCGCAAGGCCGGTCAGAGCCCGCATCGCGTTGTGCGATCGCGCACGTTTGGCGCTGGCCGTGCCGGTCAGGGCATGCATGCGACCGCGTGAATAGTTCCACTCTGTTTCCGAAGCGAACCCATCCAGAGGCAGCATGGATGCCGCTGAAAACCCGCCGAAGGTGGACATCAGCGCCGGGGCGTCAATGGTGTCACCACCAGAGTAAAGCGAGGCATCGAGGAACACTGTGCCCGTGCTGGGCAGGTCGCTGGTGTAGATCAGCGCATCGTTCTTGTAGTACCGAACGCGCCCGCCAATGCGTTCGATCTTGAACGTGTCACCACCGGAAAAAACGGCCTCTGCCGTCTTGGCCGTGCCTAGCTCCATCACTTGGAAGGTCTGGCGGCGGAAGTACAGACCATGCTCAATGTTGAGGTATCCGGCGTCCTCGTCCACGTCGTTGAATCCCACCACGGCGCCCACGGCGGCGGGCACTTGGAAGGTGGCAGCACCATTCCCCACCAGCTCCGCGATGGATCGCGCGCCCGCGTTCCAGCCCAGGCCGAACTCTTCGACCACGGTGCGCGGCCGATAGGACACGGCGGGCTGGGCCTTCTGCTCGGGCTGCGCAGGGTAGAAGACTGTGGTGGTTTCTGGCGCGCAGACCCGCGTCGTGGTGCTCACCCCAGGTGTTCCGGGCAGCTGCACAAAGCGAACCACGGCCTTGCCGCTGTCGTCAATGACAACGGTTCGCGTGAGGGATGGCTGTGTGCCGCCCACTTGGCGGGTGACCAGACGGCAAACCACCTTCGTTTCCGTCGCCGTGTAGGCCGCGCGGGCTGGGCGGTACGGAATCGCCGCCTGGGCTGCGCGCTCAGGCAACACCGTGATGCCGGTGGACTTCTTGAGCTGGTTTGTCACAGTCGTTCCTTCGTGCCCACCAGGCCCGTCCAGAAGGCTTCCACGGGTGCGGTCGCCAGCATCGGCAGCGCAGCGTGAAACCGGAAGCCCGAAACAATCGGGATGCCGTCCCACCCATCCACAGGGATCGTCACCGAGAACAACGGCGGCAGCAGGTCGATGTAGTCCTGCTCGGATGCGTACACGTCGTATTCATAGGGATCATCGCCAGCCGACAGGTAGCAGGCTGGGTCTCCTTCCCCTCGATCCACCGCAGACGACGACGGCGTGATGGTCGGGTCGCTGAATGGCGGGTTGGAGACGCCGGTGAACCCATAGTTGTTGATGTAGGGCGGCGTGTCCACGCGGGTCACGTAGGTGCCCGCACCATGGAAAGCGATGCTGCCGTCGTCAAAAACCTTGTAGACGCGCACATTCCCCGTGGTCGGCGGCGCGCTCACGCCGTCCCACTCGGGAGTCTCTGCGCGACTCGTGTAGATGACCGCCAGCACGCCCATGGCTTAGAACGTGGGCAGGTTGATGCTGTACTCGTCCAGCGGCTGCTCGATGCCGGACACCAGCGATGTGCTGCCCAGGTTCATTTCCGCGCCGCTGGTGCTCACACGGCCCTGAATGCGCGGCTCGGTGGTGGACACACCGCCCGTGTCAGCAGAGCCCACATGGCGGTAGTAGCCCGCCGTGCCGGTGGCAAGGTTGGTGCCCTTGAGCACGTCCGACACTACCTTGGCCACGATGCCGTCCACGGCCGTTGTGTCCATGCTGAACCCGGCACCAGCGCCGTCCTTGTCGATCACGCACAGCAGCGTGCCCGTTTCGGCGGCATCGGCGCTGGCAGGCTCGGAGCCAGAAAAGATGCGGATCTTGCCGCTCGCCAGGGCGGCGCGCAGAGAGCCCGTGACCAGCATCTGATTGCGCAGGCCGGTGGAGACTTTGTAGGTCATGGTGGTTTCCTTTCGGTGGTGATTCAGTTCTTGACCCAGAGCGCACCAGCCATGAAGCCGCCGAACTCTTCTTCGTCGTCGGCGCCGTCCGGGTCACTCCAATAGCCGTAGTCGCGGTCCTGTCCAAAGGCTGCGTTGAACACCGCTTTGTGCGTGGTGTCCTGCTTGCCGTGCACATGGATGGCATCAAACCAGTTCAGGGCACCCTCTGTCGAACCCGACAGGGGGGAGATCAGCTCGCCCGTGGCGGTGGGCACTTCCTCCGGGCCCTCAAACAGGATCTCGCCCTGCGTGCGGTTGATGCACGCCGCCCAGTGACCTCCCGGATGGGCCGGGATGCTGTTGCCGGGCAGCAGACTGGGGGTGATGAAGCGCGCGGCGAACTCCTGCTGCATGGCCAGGGTGGCGCCCTCGTTGCCGCAGGGCGCCACCCCGCGCGGAATGCTGGGCAGGCGTACCGCATCCGCCGGCGGCGCCATGGTCGCGGCCGGGTCGGGCCCGAACTCTGGAATGTCAGGCTGGTACAGGATGGAGCGCACCGCCTGGCCACGGATACGCAGGTGGTGGTTGGGATACACCTGGCTGCCAAACCGGCGGCTTGCGCGCGTGGCGTTCCACTCCAGGTGCGGGCTGGGATCGTCCACCACCAGCCGCTCATAGCTGGATGCGGTGGCCCTGTTGCGCTGATAGGTGCGGGTGATGAAGTTCAAAAACCGCAGGTCGGCCACGTCGATGTGCGTCACAAAGGTGGCCGGCATGTGGTTCTCGCTCAGGTACTTGGCGCGGGCCAGCCCGATTTCAAATTGCGGTGCTGTGGTGGTGGTCGATAGGGGCATGAACACCCGCCCGGGGTAACCCACGGTTTCGCCGTTCGCCTGCTCAAACGCGCGGGCTGTGTCCGGGCCCGCGTAGAAGAACTCTGTGAGCACGTCCAGGCCGTCAAACTCCCACCGCTCGTTGTGCACCAGGCACAGGCGCTGCACCATGGCCTGCGTTCGCTGGTTGCGCACCATGTAGTACGCATGGACGCCATCGGCCCGGAACTGCCCGGTCAGCGCGCTTTCCAGGTAGGGCTCGTCAATGTGGTCGTGGTATCGCCGCCCGCTCGCAAAGCCTGGCGGCCCCACGATCCCGCGAAGATGCCGGCCGCCCTGGGCGAACTGCACGCCCGCCGTCAGGTAACGCCAGGTGTTACCGCCCACAGGATCCGTGGGGAACCCAGGCCCCTCGTCCGTCACGCCCTGCCCCGGTATGAAATACACCTCCACTTCGGCCACCACCAGGTCATCGTCCGCGAGGCCGTCCACCGCGTCCTGCTCCTTGGTGCGGGGCGTGGCCACGTAGTAGGCGGCGTCCACAAAGTATCGCTTGGGGCGCTCGCTGGTGGCGTCGTAGAACTCGCTTTGGAGCACATTAAACGTCACATCGAAGGCGTAGGGGTCGCTCTCGCTGGTCGCCGTCACCGTAATGCCCAGCTCCAGGAGGCCCGGCAGGTAGGTGAATGCGGGCTCGTAGTTTTCCGGGTTGGGCACCGCCTTCCAGTCCTTGGTGCTGCCGCCCACGACGGGATTGAAACCCGCCTCCTGCGAACACCCCACCAGCACGCCGTCGATCAGGTACGCACGGGCAAAGGTCTGCTCGCCAAAGCGCCGCGGCAGCCGGTACTCGCGCACGCGGCGGTAGGCCCAGCCGTCGCCGTCCGGGTCCGGGCGAAAAGCACCATTGGCCTCACGGCCGGGCGCGGAGCGCTGGTAGCCATTGCCCGCGTTCTGCGTGGTGTAGAGGTTGTTGAAATGGGCATCCGGCATCAGCGGCTTGCCGCCCACCAGGTAATACGGGCCGAAGGGATCGCCCGCGTTGGTCTTGGTCCAGACCCACACCCAGGCCTCCACCTTCTGGTGCGCGACGGTCGCGCAGCGGGTGCCTGTCTTGTTGAATTGCCAGGTCCAGTGCTGGGTCTCTACGTCCTGCGCGGTATCGGGCACCGTCACCCAGGCCGGGTACGGAGGAAGGAACACCCGGGCCACGCTGGGCGGAAGGTCGGCGTAGGCAATGGGGTTGGCCGCGTACAGCTCCGCATACTTGGCGGTGTTCTGGTACTCGCCCAGGGGCCACACCGTGAAACGGCCATGGGTGTCTGACTGGATCACATAGTCCCGGCGTGCACCGCTGGGCAGCGTCACCGTCTGCACGGCCGCGCGGCGATACCAGACTTTCTCGCCCTGCTGGCGGCTGGCGCCCACCTGCACGCCGTTGGCCTTGTAGGCGCATGTCTTGATGTCGAAACCCGCATCGCCCATCACCGGGTCGTTCTGGCGGTCGGCGCCCAGCTTGAGCAGGTAGTTGCTGCGGAAGGAGTAAGCCGTGGTGCCCGGCCCGCGCTGCGGCGCGTTGGTGGCCAGCCCGTAGTTGAACCCAATGGCAGAGGTCAGCAGCCAGTCGCCCTTGTTGCCCTTCCACCAGGAGTGCTCGGCCATCTTCTGGTCTTGCCAGGACCACTTGGTATAGAAGTAGTCCGGCTCGGCCTTGGCGCCGTTGGAAGGTGTCACAGAGGTGGCGCGGCGCGCGGGCACTACGTTCCAGGTGGGCACCTGGCCGGGCTCAGGCACCAACGTTGTCGAGTAGCGCGGCAAGGCCTTGCCCGCCATGCTCAGAAACACGGCGCTGCCCTTGGCGTAATCGCCCGGCGGCTCGCCAGGGATCTCCACGCCGTCCGCATCGGTGGGCGCCACGCCCAGCTCGCCCGCAGAGCCCAGGCCCTCCGGGTACTGGCGGAAATCCTCGTTCACCCAGAACTCATAGCCTGCCAGCCCTGTCTGCGCCTGCTCAGCTGGTGCAGGTTCCACGTACAGGCGCCCATTGACCTTGCGCGATACGGAACCATCAGGGTTCACGCGGTGCAGCGAAGGCGTGCCCAGGGTATCTAGGTGCCGCGCCTGGCGCTCACCCTGGCCGCTGGGCGTGCCTCGCTGGTGCGGGAACTTGCCGTAGTCCACGGGCCATCAAGCAGGATTGGAGAGCGTCAGCAGCACGGGAACACGAACCACGGTGCCCGCTGGGTAGGTCACGGGTGCATTCAGCTTCTGGATGGCCAGCAGCACGCCCGTGGTGGAACCCTTGCCGGCGCTCGAAACGATGGCGAACGCGCGCACGGTCTTTTCTGCGGTCAGGGTGAACTGGGCATAGTTGCCCGTGTTGTCGGATGCCCCGTTGCTCGCGGCGCTCTCCACGAACGCAGGGCGCGTGGCCTCCGAGTAGGCAGTGATTTCGGTGGCGCGGGCCACGATGTTGGCGGCGGTGTCGTCATCCTGGGGGGTGTAGTCGCCCTCGTACGGGGCAACACGCCACTCTGCCACCTGGGTAGCACCGTGGAGAACCACGTCCAGGATGTGATTGCGGCCTTCGGCTGGGTAATGGATGGTCATGGTGGGGTCACTCCAAAGCGTGAGGTGATGAGGTGCTTGTCGCCCAGGTGCTCGCGCACCCAGGAAAAGCCGGATTTGGCGGGGTTGAAGGTCAGGGCTTCGTCCTGCGGCAGGGCCAGCGCACCGCCGGACTTGGCGATCACAGCGCCCTGCTCGCCCTGCCAGTACGCGGTCTGCCTGCGCTTGTCGAAGACAGCAGAGCCAGGCAGCGCGCCGTAGGGCAGCAACACCACGGGCGTTGTGTTGAGCGGGTCGCCGGGCAACCAGTAGGTTTTGTCCGCGCAGACATACACGCCGTCGTCCATGGGCTGAACCAGGCTGATCGGCTCAGGGAACGGGATGAAACCGCGCCCCACGTTGAACAGGCCATAGCGGTAGGCCTCGCTGACATAGAGCCACCGGCCGCTGGCCACCAGCAAAGAGCCCTTGTAGTGCGCCAGGGTGTGGCCTGCGGGCATGGTGTCCTGCATGAAGGTGTCGCACACCGCGCCGTCATTGCCCAGGCTCAGGTAGTCGCCGCCCAGCACCTCGTTGAACACCTCGCCATCAGGGCCGGTGGCGTACACCAGGGTGTTGGCGGAAAGTCCCGCGAAGGCAATGCCGCCGCCGGTAGGCAGATTGATCTGCACTGGCTCCGTGCTGGCCGACTCACCATCAGGCCCGATGGCCGTGAAGCACACTTGGTAGCGCCCGGCGGGCAGGCCGCCAGCCGTGGCGGATGCCACGGGCACAGGGTTGGGTGCAGGCGTGACCAGCTCGCGGGCCACGGAACCAGACAGGCGTCCAATGCGCGTGCCGTTGGTCCAGTACACCATGCCATCCGGCAACCGCGAATACGACACGCGGCCAGAGCCCAGGCCAGGGACTGCAACCGTCCGGGCCAGGGTGCGGTGATCGATGTGCACCAAGTCGCCATTGAACACCCCGTAGGCGTCCTTGTCATCGGACCACAGCGAGTGCCAGCCACCAGCCACGGAAAGCGCAAAGCCGGGGCGGCTGCGCATGAAGCCCGATTGCGTGAGGTCAATGTCCTTGGCAACCCGCAGCCAGCAAGCCGTGACCCCACGGCCCAGCGACACCTCCATGCGCGTGACCGGCAGGCGGTTGTTCAGGCCCAGGTTGGTGCCGATTGGGTAGGGTTTTGCCATGGTGCACGTCAGGCCATGAACGACTTGTTCGTCTGCACCTCGTCATGGCGCGTCGATCGGCGCAGATCGGAATCTGGGCGCGGGCCAAAGTAAGCGGTGAATGCAGCTTCTTCCGTGGCTGCCCGCGTTTTGTCCTGCGCATCGGCATCGGGCTTACTGAACGCACGATGCAGCGCCCAGTGCACAAGGTGGCGGTGGTGAGCCTCGTTGATCTCGGGCTTGTCGTTGTCGTTGGCCAGGGCCTTCAATGGCAGCCGGTAGCCTTCCACAAACAGGGTGCCCGCAACAGATGGGCGGTCCACCAGCGTGATGCGGGTGTCGTCCTGAATGGCAAAGCACGGGCGGCTGTCGGTGCGGTCGCGCCAGCCAGGCCGTATGCGGTCCAGTTCTTCGCGGGTTTTGAGGTGCACTCGGTCCGAAGTGGTGGCGCCCGTGGCCTTGAAACGCAGGTGCTCCAGCTCGTACAGCGACTTGTGCAGCGGATAGGTGGCCACACCAGCCGTCACAGCGATCTCGCAGATTGCAGGGTCAGCGGCCTCGAACAGCAGGCGCCCACGAACGGCCGCCTCGGCCTGCGCCTCGGTCAGCCACGCTGCCACCCACTCCGCGTCCCAGAGTGGGGGTGTTTGCAGGTCGTCCGCGTCGATGCGGAACTGCTCGATCAGCTGCTCCAGGTTCATGGCGATCAGCCCACCATGCCAAATTGGTCGATGAAGCCGCGCACCTGGTCACGCAGTGCATCAACCTTCTGGGACTTGTCCAGTTCCTGGCGGTAGTTGTTGCGCGCGAACTCGATCAAACCAGCCTTGGGCATGTGGGCCACAGTGTCCAGCAAGTCCTGGCGCTGGCGCTCTTTGTCATCGATCTGGTCTTTTTGCTTGGCCGCAAGTTCCAGCGCCGCCTTGGTGCCGTCCGGGTCTTTATCGTCCACAGGCTTTGTGGTGTCGGTCTTTGCCTTGCCCTTGGTTTCTGGCTCCTTGTCCGGGGCCTTCCCGAACTGGTCTTCATGGCGCAGGAACTTGCGCGCCAGATCAAACGGAAGCTCGCGCGCCTGGCCTTGCTCGAAAGTCAGGCCGGTGCCGTACAGGTGGTCCCTGAAGCTCGGGCGGCGGCCGATGTACTGAACGGCCACGGTGGTGGTGCTGGTCATGGTGTTGTCCTCGTTGGGCGGATGGAAGAAAGGTCCGATTTGAGATCGGACCTTTCACCTGGCTGCTTGGCGCTTATGGCGCGCCAGTCAGCTCACCCATGACGAACAGATCCACGCGCGCAGCCTTGGCGTTTGCGGCGCCACCGGTCGTGAGGATCAAATTCGCTTCTTTGGGCAGCGTCACGGGAGCTGTGGTGGTGACCTTGCGGTACACACCCGCCGTGTTGAGTGCCACTGCTGCGCCAAAGTACGAAGCGTTCTGAGGGACATTGGCATCGTCCACGCCGTCCGTGTACTCGAAGCCGATGTTGGCAGTGACGGCGGCAGTAAAGGCCGTGGACACAGTTGCCAGATAGTCCTGCAGGTTCATGCCGGCTGGCAGAACGCCCAGCACTACCTTGTCGCCCGAAGCGATGGCGGCAGTCGAATTGGCGTTGGCAGCAGCGCCAGTGGAGGTCGTTTCCAGCTTGAAAGGAAGGGTCGTGAAGTTGCCGAAAGGCGAGACACCGCCGAATTGGCGGGCGCGAAACTGGTTGATCTTGATGGTGGCCATGATGGGCTCCTGAAAGGGTTACCGGGAGGGTCGAAACGGTGCTGATGGCAAGCGGGCCGGTGTTACCCGGCCCTGCTCATCAGTTGCGTGCGCCGATGATTGGCACAGCGGTGTCGATCACCGTGGCGCCGTAGTCGGTGATTTGCTTGCCGTTGCCGTGGTCCACCTCGTAGCGGATCTTGGACACGCCACGGATGGCGCCCAGCAGCAGCTCCACCTTGTCGCCGTGGTCCAGCTCCTTTTCGCTCCAGAAGAACGGCAACGAGCTGTCCTTGTGCGCAGCCATGGCCTCGGCTACCGCCTGGCCGCCCAGCAGGATCGCGCGGTCCACGGCAAACGTGGTGCCGAAGCTGGCTGGCACGATGCAGGAGCTTTCGACTTCGGTTTCGTAGTCGGCGCAATACTTGATGGTGTCACCCGCATAGAAGCGGATGGGCTTGTGCATCTTCACGATCAAGATGCCGTTCCACAGACCTGCCTCACCCAGGAACAGGGGATGCCCGTTGGCCTGGCTGGCGCGCGCCATGGCCGAAGCCTGCAGCGAGCGGAAGTTCGGATCGGTGGCAAAACCACTGTACTGGGCTGGGCTGACCAGCAGCACGCGCAAGGGCGAGTCCGTGGCAGCCTTGTCGCCCTCGAAAATCACCGGGGGTGGTGGCAGTGCGATCTGCTCCATGTAGGTGCGGATGCCGTCCACGGTGTCCATCTTGAACAGGTCCGTGGTGGCGAGATCCACCTCGCCAGCGGCCACATTGAAGGGCTTGACGCCATTGCCGCCATCAGCGATGAAATGGCGGTTTTTGGTCGGCGCCTTCACGTCGTTGACCATGATTTCAGCGAAATCAGGATCTGCCGTGGTGGGGACCACCCATTCGATGTTGTTGTGGAAGCCACGGGCGCCAGCCATGTGCACATGCAGCGTCTGGTCCACGTACTTGTCCATCAGCGCCTGCGCCACAGGGCGGCCCAGCTGGCGGAAGTCGTGAGGGCTGCGGATCGTGGTCATCACGTCGCCCAGGTCCACGGGGAAACGGGCCTGGTTGACGCGCAGCTTGTCCTCGGACAGCTTCATGCCAACGCCACGGCCTTCCGCGTACTTGCTGCCCATGATGGGCTTTGCGCCCACAGGGTTCAGCAGGTGGAAAGTCACCTCATCGCCACGGCCCTTGCCAAGGTCTTGGGCACGAACGATGGGCATGTGCTGCGTGGTCTGCTTGCGCAGAGTGGCGGCAGCGCCAGAGGTGCCCTTGGGCATGGGGCCCGTGAGGCGGGACATCTGCGAGTTGCGCGTGTTGTGCGCAGCGAACAAGCCAGCGGCCTGTTGAACCATGGCAATCGGATCGCCATAGCCCATTTGGGTCTTGTTGGTCATGTGGACCTCCTTCGATGGGACTGGGGCCACGCCATCCCGGCGTTACCCATGTCAGATTCACATCTGACGACTCAAATAAAGATCCCGCTGGGCTTGAGGCATGGCCTCCAGCGCCTCCGCGAGGTCTGCGGGTGACAAGGCATCGAGTGCATCCATGCGGCTCGTTGCACCTGCACGGCCGCCCGGAAAGTCCGAGAGGCTGGTAGGCACAGCGGGCTGCGCGGCTGCAATCGCTGCCTTGGCGGCGGCCTTGGGGTCCACGCTGGGCGCGGGCGCTGCGGCTGCCTGAGTTGCCCCGGTTTCCTTCTTGAACGTGTCGAACAACTCGATCACCTGCTGCGCGGTGCTCTTGGATTCAGGGTCCAGAACGGCGCGGTAGGCGGTCTGAGCGAAGCTGGGCTTACTGGCAAGCCAGTTCTCCAGCTCCTGGCTTTCAGCCACCGAATCAGCATCAGGGTGTGCGCTGTAAATGGCACCGTAGTGCTTCTCCACCTCGCTCACCTGGTGCTGCTCCTTGATCGGTGCCAGCTCCTGGCGCAAGGCGG
>NZ_QAIM01000628.1:4331-17730 GCF_003061035.1 Acidovorax sp. HMWF018 | reverse complement strand
GGCGAAAAGGTCACCATCAAGGCAACGGCATTCGATGCCAGCGCGCAAGGCACCATCACCTTTGTTGGCGCGCTGATTGGCGAACAAACCCGCATGGCCAAGGCCCGCGTGGTCTTGTCCAACCCCCAAGGCGCTTGGCGTCCCGGACTGTTTGTCAACGTGGAAGTGACCTCATCTGAGGCCGACGTGCCCGTGACGGTGGCCGGTGATGCCATTCAGACCGTGGGCGACAAGCCCGTCGTGTTTTTGAAAGTGAATGGTGGCTTCATTGCCCAGCCCGTGCAGTTGGGCCGTAGTGATGGCAAGCGCGTCGAGGTGGTTCAAGGGCTGAAGGCGGGGGCTCCGTATGCGTCGGCTGGCAGTTTTGTCGTGAAGTCAGAGCTTGGCAAAGCCTCTGCCGAACACACCCATTGATGCCGGAGCAACGCACATGTTTGAAAAACTCATTCGCGCAGCCATCGAGCACCGATGGTTGGTGTTGCTGGCAGTCATCGGTATGGCTGCCGTCGGCGTGTTCAACTACCAAAAGCTCCCCATCGATGCCGTACCGGACATCACCAACGTCCAGGTACAGATCAATACCCAAGCGCCAGGATATTCACCGCTGGAGACCGAGCAACGGGTGACCTACCCGATTGAAACCGTGATGGCGGGCCTGCCCAACCTGGAGCAGACCCGTTCCCTGTCGCGCTATGGACTGTCGCAAGTGACCGTGATCTTCAAGGACGGCACCGACATCTACTTCGCGCGCCAGTTGGTCAATGAACGCATCCAGGAGGCGCGGGAAAAACTGCCTTCCGGCATCACGCCTGCGCTGGGGCCAATCTCCACCGGCCTGGGCGAGATTTACCTGTGGACGGTCGAGGCCAAGGACGGCGCCAAGAAACCTGATGGCATGCCCTACACGGCCACCGACCTGCGCGAGATTCAGGACTGGATCATCAAGCCGCAGTTGCGCAACGTGCCCGGCGTGACGGAGATCAACTCGATTGGCGGCTATGCCAAGGAATACCAAATCTCGCCGATACCCGAGCGACTGGCCTCGCTGGGCGTCACCCTGCAAGACATCGTGACGGCGCTGGATCGAAACAACGGCAACGTGGGTGCGGGTTACATCGAAAAGCGCGGCGAACAGTACCTGGTCCGGGCACCTGGGCAAGTCAAGACGCTGGAGGACATTGGCAATGTCATCCTCAGCAGCGCGGGCGGCGTGCCAATCCGGGTGCGCGACGTGGCGGACGTGGGGCTGGGGCGCGAACTGCGCACCGGCGCAGCCACAGACAACGGCCGCGAAGTGGTGCTGGGCACGGTCTTCATGCTGATTGGCCAAAACAGCCGAACGGTTTCGCAAGCCGTCGACAAGAAGATGGTGGAGATCAACCGCAGCCTGCCTGAGGGGGTCCATGCGGTGACCGTCTACGACCGTACTGTTTTGGTGGACAAAGCCATCAGCACGGTCAAGAAGAACCTGCTGGAAGGCGCGATTCTGGTGATCGTGATCCTGTTCCTGTTCCTGGGCAACATCCGAGCGGCCATCATCACGGCGACGGTGATTCCCTTGTCGATGCTGTTCACCTTCACGGGCATGGTGCACTACAAGGTGAGCGCCAATCTGATGAGTCTGGGGGCGCTGGACTTCGGCATCATCATCGACGGGGCGGTGGTGATCGTCGAGAACTGCGTGCGCCGACTGGCCCATGCGCAGGCGCACCAGGGCAGGCCCTTGACGCGGGCGGAGCGCTTTCACGAGGTGTTCCTGGCATCCAAGGAATCACGCCGTGCGCTGCTGTTCGGGCAGCTCATCATCATGGTGGTGTACCTGCCCATCTTCGCCCTGACCGGCGTCGAGGGGAAGATGTTCCACCCGATGGCGTTCACGGTGGTAGCCGCGCTCGTGGGGGCCATGATCCTGTCGGTGACTTTCATCCCGGCAGCGGTCGCCCTGTTCATCGGCCATCGGGTCAGCGAGACGGAAAACTTCCTGGTCGTGCAGGCCAAGCGCTGGTATGGCCCGCTGCTGGATCGCGTGATGGCGGCCAAAGCAGTGATGCTGGCGGCAGCCGCCGTGGCAGTGGTGCTGTGCGGCCTGATCGCCACCCGAATGGGCAGCGAGTTCGTGCCCAGCCTGAACGAAGGCGATTTCGCCATCCAGGCGCTGCGCATTCCGGGCACCAGCCTTTCGCAATCGGTTGCGATGCAGCAGCAACTGGAAGCCACGCTGAAGGCCAAGTTCCCCGAGATCGACCGCGTTTTCGCGCGCACCGGCACGGCGGAAATCGCGTCCGACCCCATGCCGCCGAACATTTCCGACGGCTACATCATGCTCAAGCCGGTGTCCGAGTGGCCGGAGCCGCGCAAGTCGCGCGACGAATTGCTGGCGGCCATTCAGGAGGTCGTGGGCAAGGTGCCGGGCAACAACTACGAGTTCTCGCAGCCTATCCAATTGCGCTTCAACGAACTCATTTCAGGGGTCCGTAGCGATGTGGCGGTGAAGATTTTTGGCGACGACATGGATGTCCTGAATAAGACGGGTGAAGAGATCTCGTCCATGTTGCAGAAGATTCCCGGCGCGTCCGAGGTCAAGGTGGAGCAAACCACCGGTTTGCCCATGCTGACCGTGAATATCGACCGCCAAAAAGCCTCGCGCTATGGGCTGAACGTGGCCGACATCCAAGATGCCGTGGCCACCGCCATCGGCGGGCGTGAGGCTGGCACACTGTTCGAGGGCGACCGCCGCTTCGACATCCTGGTTCGCCTGCCAGAGTCCTTGCGCAACGACGTGGAAAGCATGAAGCGCCTGCCGATTCCGCTGCCGCGCGGAACGGGTGGCACCGGCAGTGCCGAAGGACGGACGAACTTCATCCAATTGGCCGAGGTGGCGAGCTTCGAGCTGGCACCCGGCCCCAACCAGGTCAGCCGCGAAAACGGCAAGCGCCGCATCGTGGTGAGCGCCAACGTGCGTGGCCGTGACGTGGGCTCGTTCGTGGCCGACGCCGAGGCGGCGCTGGCACAGGTCAAGATTCCCACGGGCTACTGGACGAGTTGGGGCGGCACTTTCGAGAATCTGCAATCAGCCACGCAGCGTTTGCAGATCGTCGTGCCGGTGTCGCTGCTGCTGGTCTTCCTGCTGTTGTTCGCCATGTTCGGCAACGTCAAGGACGGCTTGCTGGTCTTTACTGGCATTCCGTTCGCGCTGACCGGCGGCATCTTGGCGCTGTGGCTGCGCGACATTCCTCTGTCGATTTCCGCTGCCGTGGGCTTCATCGCGCTGTCAGGTGTGGCCGTGCTCAATGGCCTAGTGATGATTTCCTACATCCGCAGCTTGCGCGAGGACGGAACGCCGCTGGATGAAGCCATCCGCGAGGGCGCGCTGACACGCTTGCGGCCGGTGCTGATGACGGCCCTAGTGGCGTCGCTGGGTTTCATCCCGATGGCGATTGCCACGGGAACAGGCGCGGAAGTGCAACGCCCGCTGGCTACCGTAGTGATCGGAGGCATCTTGTCTTCCACCGTGCTGACGCTGCTGGTGCTACCGATTCTGTATCGGCTGGCCCATCGCCCGGACGAGCAAGAAGAGGATGTCACGGCAGAGCCCGCACATGAGGGCGTAACCGCTTGAAAGGAACAACGATGAACGCCGTTACGGCACCACGACAGACTCCTTCGAGCTTTACAGGGACATCGACTCATGGAATTTCGTCACCTTCGGTACTTTCTGGCCGTTGCCGAGGAGCTGCACTTCGCCCGCGCTGCGGAGCGGCTGCATATCGAACAGTCACCACTGTCGCGCGCCATCAGGGAATTGGAAGAAGAGTTGGGCGCACAACTGTTCGTGCGTACCAGCCGCAGCACGCGCCTGACGCTTGCGGGCAAGCTGCTGATGGAGAACGCGCCTCGCGTGCTGTTGGCGCTGGACCAGGCGCGTGAGAGCGTGAAGGCAGCGGCCAATGGCTTTCACGGCCGGTTGCGCGTGGCGCTGTCCGACGGCATCACCCCCTCGCGCTTGCCGGCGCTGCTGGCGCGCTGCCGCGAGGAAGACCCGGAGATCGAGATCCGCCTGTTCGAGGTGCCGCTGGCCCAGCAGCTCAGCGGCCTGCGTGACGATCTATACGACGTGGGCTTCTCGATGGCCGACGAGGTGGGCGACGGCATCATCATCGAACCCGCCTGGGAGGATGAGCTGATGGTCGCCATGCCCGCGCGCCATGAACTACTGGCCCACAAGAAGGTACCGCTGGATGAAGTGCTGCAACATCCCCTGGTGCTGGGCGACCCGGCAGTTTGCGAAGGCCATGCCAAGCAGATCGACCGCATCCTGCGCAAGCAGGACCGGGAGCCCTTGATCGAACAGTACGTCGCCACGTTCGACGTGATGATGACTTTCGTGTCGGCCGGCTTGGCGCTAGGGCTCGCAGGCGCCGCGCACATCGCTTCCAGCCGCGAGCCGGGCGTGGTGGGCCGACCGCTCGCGGGAAAGTCGCCCATGCTCACTACCTATCTGCTGCGCCGCGACGCCGAGCCGTCGCAGGCGCTAGCCCGCTTTATCGAGCGGGTCGAAGCCCTGGGACCGGGAGACGCTTAGCCATTGGCCCCGTTTCACTTCGGAGGATTCAAGCCATGAACCTATCCAAGATCATCGCTATGTCGTCGCTAGCAGTTCTGCTGGTCGCCTGCGGCAAGTCTGAGCCGTCCAAGCCCGCTGCCGTGCCCAGCGTGGAGGAACTGGCTGCTGACCCCGTGCGTTTGCGAGAACTGCGCCAGCAGTGCAAGACGGATCGTCCGACGATGGGCGACGTGCTGTGCAACCGAGTGGCCGAGGCGACGAACCGACGTTTCCTGGGCGACGGCAAGGTGCCTTATACGCCACCGAAGGAACCGCCGAAGTTCTGATGGTCGGCTTGCCGCAACGCACCTGCGCGTGCCTGCGCCTTTTTGCGCGCTGCGCAGCAGCGCGCTCATTGTGGCGGTCTTTCGCCCCAGTTCTTCCCTGCCGGAAACCATGTTTTTTGCGGCATCAACCTGCCGATAACGGTCTTTGACCGGCACGCCCAGCGGCACTGATCCTCACGAGGGCGGCACATGCCTGTGCTGCGATCGGAGGCTGGATGATGCAGGGAACGAACGTGCTGTTCGGTCAGATTGCCGTGGTGTTCGGCATCGTGATCGCTGGGGTGTGGAGCGCCACGCAATGGACAGCGGCGGCCCTGGGCTACCAACTACGCCTGGGCTCGCCGTGGTTCGATTTCCTGGACACACCGGTCTATCACCCGTGGCGGTTGTTCGAGTGGTGGTTCTTCTTCGATGCCTACGCGCCGCGCGTGTTCGATACCGGCGGCGCCATCGCGGGCGGCAGTGGCCTACTGGCGGTTGTGGTCGCCATCGGCATGTCGATCTGGCGCTCGCGCCAGTCGCGCCTGGTCACGACCTATGGCTCGGCCCGCTGGGCCAATGTGGAGGACATTCACAAGGCGGGCCTTGACCACCCTGCGGGCGTGTTCCTCGGCCTGCATCGCCAACAGTACCTGCGGCATGAAGGCCCGGAACACGTCCTGACCTTCGCGCCTACGCGCTCGGGCAAGGGCGTGGGCCTCGTGGTGCCGACGCTGCTTTCCTGGCCTGCATCCGCCGTCATCCACGACATCAAAGGCGAGAACTGGCAGATCACCGCCGGTTGGCGCTCGCGCTTCTCGCATTGCCTGCTGTTCAACCCCACCGATGCGAAGTCAGCGGCCTACAACCCGCTGCTGGAGGTACGACACGGCGCGCATGAGGTGCGCGACGTGCAGAACATCGCGGACATTCTGGTTGATCCCGAAGGTGCGCTGGAGAAGCGCAATCACTGGGAAAAGACTTCGCACGCGCTGCTGGTCGGGGCCATCCTGCATGTGCTCTACGCGGGCGAAGACAAGACGCTGCGCGGCGTCGCCAACTTCCTCTCCGACCCGGCCAGCCCCTTCGAGTTGACGCTGCACCGGATGATGACCACGCCGCACCTCGGCGATGGGCCTCATCCGGTGGTGGCCTCGGCTGCGCGCGAAGTGCTCAACAAATCGGACAACGAGCGTTCCGGCGTGTTGAGCACCGCCATGTCGTTCCTCGGCCTGTACCGCGATCCCACGGTGGCCCAAGTCACGTCGCGGTGCGATTGGCGCATCGCCGACCTGATCGCGGCCGAGCATCCGGTATCGCTGTATCTGGTGGTGCCGCCTTCGGACATATCGCGGACGAAGCCGCTCATTCGCCTGATCCTCAACCAGATCGGGCGGCGCCTCACCGAGTCGCTCGATGGCTCCGATGGCATCGAGCGCCGCCACAAGCTGCTGCTGATGCTCGATGAGTTCCCTGCGCTGGGGCGCCTGGACTTCTTCGAGACGGCGCTGGCCTTCATGGCGGGCTATGGCATCCGCAGCTTCCTCATCGCGCAGTCGCTCAACCAGATCGACAAGGCGTATGGGCAAAACCACTCCATCCTCGACAACTGCCATGTGCGCGTGACGTTCGCCACGAACGACGAGCGCACCGCCAAACGGATCTCCGAGACGCTGGGCACCGCCACCGAGCTGCGCGCGCAGCGCAACTACGCGGGCCACCGGCTCGCGCCGTGGCTGGGCCACCTCATGGTGTCGCGCCAGGAAACCGCGCGTCCGCTGCTGACGCCGGGCGAAGTCATGCAGCTTCCGCCTGATGAGGCCGTGGTAATGGTGTCCAGCGTGGCGCCCATCAAGGCGAAGAAGCTGCGCTACTACGCGGACGCCAATTTCAAGCGCCGCGTGCTGCCGCCGCCCACGCTGGCGGACGGGCAGTACGCCGACGCGCCGCCGGCCCGCGCCGATGACTGGAGCGGGCTGGCAATTCCTGCGGTGCCGGCACCTCTCGTCGCGGAGACCGTTGGCGACCTTGGCAGCGCCGATGACGGCGGCCCGCGTCGCCAGCCCGAACTCTCCGAAATCGCCGCCTACGACCCCGAGCTGGCCGCGCCTGCGGCCGACCTTGGGTTGCTTGATGACGACGACCTGCCGCTTCCCCTTCCTCGCCAGCTCGACCCTGCCCTGCAACGCACGGCCCGGCTGGCATCCCTCGACCCTGATGACGGAATCGACCTATGACCCAACACCGCCTCAACGTGTTCATCCAGCCGGAGCACGCCAAGCGGCTCGATGAGCTGGCCGCCAAGAAGGGCGTGTCCAAGTCGTCCATCGTCGCGGCGGCGCTCGCATCGTGGCTGTCGCCCGATGCCGCCGACCAGCGCGAGGCGGCCATTGCCAAGCGGCTTGATCGCCTGTCGCGGCAGGCCGAACGCATGGAGCGCGACCAGAACATCCAGATCGAGACGCTGGCACTGTTCATCCGCTACTTCCTCACGGTGAGCACGCCCGTGCCCGAAGCGCATCAGGACGCAGCGCGCGCCCAGGGCAAGGCGCGCTTCGAGCAGTTCGTCGAACAACTCGGGCGGCATTTGCTGCGCGGTCGCAGTCTGGTGCGAGACGTGGTGGAAGAACTGCATCCAGACCCGGCACGCATGGACGACGCGCAGGAGCGCGCGTCATGAGCGCCGTTCCTTCCTTCACCGCCGTTTCACTGGATCGCCGCATCCAGATGCTGCGCACGGCGATGGGGCCACTGATCGCCGCCGCGCTGGAAGACCCCGACGTAGTGGAAGTCATGCTGAACCCGGATCGCACCTTGTGGATCGACCGGCTTTCGTCGGGCCGCGCGCCGATGGGTGTGGAGCTGTCCGAGGCCGACGGCGAACGAATCATCCGGCTGGTCGCGGCCCACGTCGGCGCCGAGGTGCATCGCGGCCAGCCGCTCCTGACGGCGGAGCTGCCCGAGACGGGCGAGCGCTTCGAGGGCATCCTGCCGCCCGCTGCGCCGGGGCCGGCCTTCGCTTTGCGCAAGCGCGCCTTTGGCGTGATCCCGCTGTCGCGCTACATCGAGGACGAAATGATGACCGCCGCGCAGGCGGGCTTGCTGGTGCGCGCCGTGCGCGAGCGCCAGAACATCCTGATTGCCGGTGGCACCAGCACGGGCAAGACCACGCTCGCCAATGCCTTGCTCGCCGAGATCGCCGCCACTGGCGACCGCGTGCTGGTGCTTGAAGACACGGTGGAGCTGCAATGCGCGGCCTGCGACCACGTACCGCTGCGCACGCGCGCAGGCGTGGTGTCGATGACCGAGCTGGTGCGCTCGTCCATGCGCCTGCGCCCGGATCGCGTCGTCGTCGGCGAGGTACGCGGCGCCGAAGCGCTGGATCTCATCAAGGTGTGGGGTACAGGCCATCCGGGCGGCATTGCCACGATCCATGCCGGCTCCGCGCTGGGCGCGCTGCTGCGTTTGGAGCAACTGATCCTCGAAGTGGCGGTGAACCCGCCCCGTGCGCTGATCGCGGAAGCGGTCAATGTGGTCATCCACATCGCTGGGCGCGGGCGCAAGCGCCGCATCGAGAGCATCGTCCGCGTCATCGGCTTCGATGGCGTGGGCTACCACCTGGCGGATGCGCTGGAGGCTCCATTCCCGGAGCTGCTGTCGCAGTCCGACCTTTCCTCCCCGTCCCCTGACCACTCTGGAGAACTTCCATGACGCACGCTGATGCTTTCCGTATTTCCGCAAATCCGCTTCCTCGGCCCGCACGGCTGGATGGCCTGGCTCGCCCGGCCATGCAGGGCTTGATGCTCGCTGCCTTCATGCTGCTGCTCGCAGGTACTGCGCAGGCCGCCGGTTCCTCGATGCCCTGGGAAGGGCCGCTGCAATCCATCCTCGAATCCATCCAGGGGCCGGTGGCGCGCATCGTCGCGGTCATCATCATCATCGCTACGGGCTTGGCGCTGGCCTTCGGTGATACCTCGGGCGGGTTCCGCAAGCTGATCCAGATCGTGTTTGGCCTGTCCATCGCGTTCGCCGCTTCGAGCTTCTTCCTGTCGTTCTTCAGCTTCTCCGGTGGGGCCGTCGTATGAACGGCCCACACGATGGAATACCCGGCTTCGAGGTGCCGCTGCATCGGTCGTTGACCGAGCCGATCCTGATGGGCGGTGCGCCGCGCACCGTGGCCATCACTAACGGCACCTTGGCCGCTGCTGTCGGGCTGGGCTTACAGATGTGGATTCCAGGCGTGGTGCTCTGGATCGTCGGCCATTCGCTGGCGGTCTGGGGTGCGCGTGTCGATCCGCAGTTCATGGCCGTGTTCGCGCGCCATATCAAGCACCGGCCGCTGCTGGACGTGTGAGGGGAATGCCATGCTGAACCTTGCCGAATATCGCCAGCGCCCGGCCTTGCTGGCTGACTGGTTGCCCTGGGCCGGGCTGATCGCACCGGGCGTCGTCTTGAACAAGGACGGCAGTTTCCAGCGCACGGCCCGGTTTCGCGGGCCTGACCTCGACAGCGCGACGCAAGGCGAGTTGATCGCCACGTCGGCGCGCTTGAACAACGCGCTGCGCCGCCTGGGTTCGGGCTGGGCACTGTTCATCGAGGCCGAGCGCCGCGCCGCCGCCGACTATCCGCACTCGGCGTTCCCCGAGCCGCTGTCGTGGCTGGTGGACGAGGAACGCCGGGCCACATTCGAGGACTCGGGCAATCACTTCGAGAGCGGCTATCACCTGACGCTGGTGTACCTGCCGCCCGAGGAATCGCACGCCCGCGCGGCGGGGATGCTGTACGAGAACCGGCCTACCGACGGCGTGGACTGGCGCGAGCGGCTGCAAGCTTTCGCCGCAGAAACGGATCGCATCTTTGACCTGCTCGACGGCGTGATGCCGGAAATCGCCTGGCTGGATGACAGCCAGACGCTGACCTACCTGCACGCCACCATTTCGACGCGGCGCTACCGCGTCGGCGTGCCCGAAGTGCCGTTCCACATCGACGCGCTGCTGACCGACTCCGCACTTGTCGGTGGCTTGGCGCCCATGCTGGGCGACCGGCACCTGCGCGTGGTGTCGGTGCGGGGATTTCCGCCCTCGACCTGGCCGGGGATTCTGGACGACCTCAACCGGCTTGGATTTGCCTATCGCTGGTCAACCCGGTTCCTGTGCCTCGACAAAGCCGAAGCGGAAAAGGAACTCGTCCGCCTGCGTCGCCAGTGGTTTGCGAAAAGGAAGAACGTCATCGCGCTGCTGCGCGAAACGATCTTCCAGCAAGAAAGCCCGCTGGTCGATACCGACGCGAGCAACAAGGCCACCGACGCCGATGCCGCCTTGCAGGAGCTGGGCAGCGATCAAGTCGCCTTCGGCTATCTCACCGCCACGGTTACAGTGCTCGATGCCGACCCGGCCGTGGCCGACGAGAAGTTGCGGATGGTGGAGCGGGCCATCCAAGGGCGCGGGTTCGTGACGATCCCTGAAACCTTGAACGCCGTGGATGCGTGGCTGTCCTCGCTCCCCGGCAATGCCTACGCCAATGTGCGCCAGCCCATCGTCTCGACGCTGAACCTGGCGCACATGATGCCGGTGTCGGCGGTATGGGCCGGCCCCGAACGCAATGCCCATCTTGACGGCCCGCCGCTGATCGTCACGCGCACCGATGGCGCCACGCCGTTCCGGCTGGTGACGCACATCGGCGACGTGGGCCACACGTTGGTCGCAGGCCCGACCGGCATGGGCAAGTCGGTCTTGCTCGCCACCCTGGCGATGCAATTCCGTCGCTATCGCGGCTCGCGCATCTTCGCCTTCGACATGGGCCGCTCGATGCGCGCCACCATCCTGGGCCTGGGCGGCGAGCACTACGACCTCGGGATGGATGGCGAAATCGCTTTCCAGCCCTTGGCTCGTATCGACCGCGAGGGCTACCGCACCTGGGTGGCAGAGTGGATCGAAGGCCGCTTGCGGCATGAGGGCGTGGTCGTCGGCCCCGAAGAGAAGGCCGCCATCTGGTCGGCGCTCGGCAGCCTCGCCGGTGCGCCGGTGGAGCAGCGCACGATGACGGGGCTGTCCGTGCTGCTGCAATCGAACACGCTGCGGCAGGCGTTGTCGCCTTATGTGCTGGGCGGTGCCCACGGCAAGCTGCTGGACGCCGACCATGACCGGCTCGGCATGGCCGACGTGCAGTGCTTCGAGATGGAGGAGCTGATGCACAGCAAGGCCGCCGTCATGGCGGTGCTGCATTACCTCTTTGCGCGCTTCGATGAACGCTTCGACGGGGCGCCCACGCTGCTGATCCTCGATGAAGCGTGGCTGTTCCTCGATGACCCGGTGTTTGCCGCGCGTATCCGCCAGTGGCTCAAGACGCTCAGGAAAAAGAACGTCAGCGTCATCTTCGCCACGCAGAGCCTTGCCGACATCAAGGATTCGAGCATCGCGCCCGCGATCATCGAGAGCTGCGCGAGTCGCATCTTCCTGCCGAACCCGCAGGCCACCGAGCCGCAGATTCGCACGATCTACGAGGGCTTCGGCCTCAACAGGCGGCAGATCGAGATCGTCGCCACCGCGCAGCCCAAGCGCGACTACTACTACCAATCGCGCCTCGGCAATCGCCTGTTCGACCTCGACCTGGGGCCGGCGGCGCTGGCCTTCGCGGGCGCGTCCACGCCGCAAGACCAGCGCGACATGGACGCGGTGCTGGCCGACGCCGGCGTGCCCGGCTTCGCGGGCGCCTGGCTGCGCCATCGCGGCCTCGATTGGGCGGCCGACCTGCTGCCCTCGTTCCCCGGCCTCGCGCCGGGTTCCCTCGCTGACCAACCCCTGGAGAACCAGCCATGAAGAAACGTCTCATCGCCGCCGCCATCGCGGCCATGCTTTGCACCGCCACCGCCCATGCGCAATGGGTCGTGATCGACCCCACGAACCTCGTGCAGAACACGCTGACCGCGATCCGCACGCTGGAGCAGATCAACAACCAGATCCAGCAGCTCCAGAACGAAGCGCAGATGCTGATGAACCAGGCGCGCAACCTCGCCAGCCTGCCGTCCAGCGTGGTCGGCCAGTTGCGCGCCAATCTGGCGACCACACAGCGGCTGATCGCCCAGGCCAGAGGACTGGCCTACGACGTGACGAATCTGGATCGGGAGTTCCAGCGCCTGTATCCCGAGCAATATGCCGCCACCGTCAGCGGCAACCAGATGTACCGCGACGCGCAGGAGCGCTGGAAGAACACGCTCAACGGCTTGCAGACCACCATGCAGATGCAGGCCCAGGCGTCGCAGAACCTGAGCGACGACGAGGGCGTGCTGGCCGACCTCGTGGGCAAGAGCCAATCGGCCGTGGGCGCCTTGCAGGCCATGCAAGCCACCAATCAGCTTCTGGCTTTGCAGGCCAAGCAGTCCATCCAAACGCAACGCCTGAGCATCACCCAGGATCGCGCCGCGTCGCTGGAGTTGGCGCGGCAGGCTGCCGCCGTGGAGCGAGGCCGCGAGGTGAACCGGCGTTTCCTGGGTGAAGGTACGCCGTACACGCCGCAGACCGTCGATTTCTACGGCCGGTGACAGGTGTTGCCATGACCCGCGCGCCTGCTTTCTGCGGTCTCGTGCTCTTGCTGGCCGGTTGCGGCCAGCAGGAGGTGCCTTCGGTCGATGCACTCTCGGCCCATCCGGCGCGGCTGCGCTTGCTCAAGGAGCAATGCCGCGCGGGTCAGCTCGACGGCGCGTTATGCGCGCAGGTGGTCAAGGCCGACCTGCGCCGCTTTTTCTCCGGCAAGGCCGGGCCTGATGAGTACCGGACGCTGGCCGAATTGCCGCCGATTCCGGCCAGCTTCGATGAACCCACCGAAGACGGCGAGGCGGTGGCAGCGGCCTTGCCGGGGCAGGAGGACTCGCCATGAATGACATTTCGATCATTGATCGCTTCCTCGATGTGTTCTCGCGCTACATCGACTCGGGCTTCGGCCTGCTGCACGGGGAGGTGGCGTTCCTCACAGCCACGCTGATCGTCATCGACATGACGCTCGCCGGGCTGTTCTGGGCCATGAGCCATGCCAGCGGCCAGGGCGAGGACGTGATCGCCAAGCTGATCCGCAAGGTGCTGTACGTCGGTGCCTTCGCCTACATCATCGGCAACTTCAACACCTTGGCGAGCATCGTGTTCCGCTCGTTCGCCGGGCTGGGCCTGACGGCCAGCGGCTCGACCCTGAGCATGGGTAACTTCTTGCAGCCGGGACGGCTCGCCAAAGTGGGCATCGACGCCGGGGCGCCCATTCTTGAGCAGATCAAGGAGATGGCGGGCTTCCCCGAGGTGTTCATTCACATCATGCCCATCGTCGTGCTGTTCTTCGCATGGATGGTGGTCATCGTCAGCTTCTTCGTGCTGGCGGTGCAGCTTTTCGTGACGCTGATCGAGTTCAAGCTGACCACGCTGGCGGGCTTCGTGCTGGTGCCGTTCGCCCTCTGGAACAAGACGGCATTCCTGGCCGAGAAGGTCTTGGGCAACGTGGTGTCGTCGGGCATCAAGGTGCTGGTACTGGCCGTCATCGTCGGTAT
>NZ_QAIM01000628.1:2843-4321 GCF_003061035.1 Acidovorax sp. HMWF018 | reverse complement strand
GCTCGGGGCTGTTCTCCGAGTTCAACATCCCGGCAGGTTCGGAGCCTTCGATCGACCGGGCGCTGGTCATCATGCTGGTCTCGCTGTCCATGCTGGCCCTGGGCATCTTCGGGCCGGGCATTGCGACCGGGCTGGTGTCCGGCGGCCCGCAGCTTGGCGCGGGCGCGATGGCCGGTGCTGCCATCGGCGCAGCCGGAACCGCCGTTGCGGTCGGCGCTGCTGCTACGGGTGTCGGCGGCGCCGTGGCGGCCGGAGCGCGTATGGCGCCCGCAGCCGCCAAAGCAGGGGTCAGTGGCGCCCGTTCGATGGCATCGACCGCCAGCAGCGCCAAGTCGGCCTATCAGGCGGGCTCCGCTTCGGCCGGTGGCGGCCTCCAGGGCGCCGCCGCCGGTGTGGGCAATGTCGCCAAGACTGGCGCGCAGGCAGCCGGGCAGAAGGTGGCCCAAGGCGCACGCTCGATGAAGGAGCGCGTCGCCGCCGCCTTCCGGCCTGATGACGCCGGATCGGCGTCGGGGGACAGTGCCGCACGGGCTGCGAGCGAATCTCCCGTCACAGCCCCATCCACCGCACAACCCGCTTGGGCCAAGCGCCTGCACCGCAGGCAGCAGCTCACCCATGCCGCCACGACCGCCGCCCACACGCTGCGCGGCGGCGACGGCGGCAGCTCCAGCCAGGGGCCAAGCCTGCGTGATTCCGATTCCTGATCTTCAAGGAGAACCCTCATGCGATTCAAAAGACCGCAGGTGCGCTACGCCGATACGCCGCAGCCTGCCACCCCCTACCAATCCGCCGCGCAGGTCTGGGACGACCGTATCGGCTCGGCCCGCGTGCAGGCCAAGAACTGGCGCTTCATGGCCTTTGGCTGCCTCACGTTGGCCGTGCTGATGGCGGGCGGGCTGGTCTGGCGCTCGGCGCAGTCCATCGTCACGCCCTACGTTATCGAGGTGGACAACGCGGGCCAGGTGCGCGCGGTCGGTGAAGCCGCTACGCCGTATCGGCCCAGCGATGCCCAGGTGGCCTATCACCTGGGCCGCTTCATCGGCCTGGTGCGCTCGCTGTCCATCGACCCCATCGTGGTGCGGCAGAACTGGCTGGATGCCTACGACTACACCACTGACAAGGGCGCCGTGGTGCTCAACGAGTACGCCCGCGTGAACGATCCGTTCGCGCGCATCGGCAAGGAGTCGGTGACGGTGCAGATCACCAGCGTGACCCGCGCCAGCGACACGTCTTTCAACGTGCGCTGGACGGAGACGCGCTTTGTCAATGGCGCGCTGGATCGCACCGAACGCTGGAACGCCGTGGTTTCCATCGTGCAGCAGACGCCGCGCACCGAGCAGCGCGTGCGCAAGAACCCTCTGGGTATCTACGTCAACGGGCTGTCGTGGAGCCGCGAACTGGAAGGAAACGAAGGAGCAAAGCCATGAATGATCTTTTCCGTAAATCCGCCTTGCCGATCATGTTGCTTGCCCTCGCGG
>NZ_QAIM01000628.1:0-2832 GCF_003061035.1 Acidovorax sp. HMWF018 | reverse complement strand
GCACAGGTTTCATCTGCGCCGGATGCCAAGCCCACGCCGGAACCCGCCGATGAAACCGTGCGTGTGTCCCGCGCCAACGCCGAGGCGCGCATTGCGCCCACGCGCGAGGGCTACGTCAACGCGATCCAGGTCTGGCCCTTCACCGATGGCGCGCTGTATCAGGTCTATGCGGCCGTGGGCCGCGTGACGGTGATCGCGCTCCAGCCCGGCGAGGAACTGGTGACGGTGGCCGCTGGCGATACCGTGCGCTGGATCGTCGGGGACACATCGAGCGGCAGCGCTGACGCGCTGCGCGTCAATGTGATGGTCAAACCGATCCGCTCGGGCCTGAAGACCAATCTCGTCATCACGACCAGCCGGCGCACCTATCTGCTGGAGCTGACCTCTACCGAAAAGACGTGGATGGCGTCGGTGTCCTGGGAGTACCCGAAGGACAAGATGCTGGCCTTGCAGCGCCAGGCGCAGGCGGCCAGCGCCGCCGCGCCGGTCGATGCCGGGCTGTCGTTGGAGAAGATCCGGTTCCGCTATGCGGTCAGCGGCAGCAATCCGCCTTGGAAGCCGCTGCGCGCCTTCGATGACGGCGAGAAGGTCTATATCCAGTTTCCGCCGGGCATCGCCCAAGGCGAACTGCCGCCGCTGTTCGTCATCGGCGCCCAGGGCGATGGGCAACTCGTCAATTACCGCTTCCGGCCGCCGTACTACATCGTGGATCGCCTGTTCGGCGCCGCCGAACTACGCCTGGGCGGGGACAAGGGCGATGTGGTGCGGATCGAACGTACCGATGGCACGCGGAGGAACTGAGCATGAGCCAGGACGATTCCCCTGACTTTGCGCCGCAGGCGGGCAAGGTCGCGCCCGAGGCGGTGGCGCTGCGCGCCCAGCCGCGCCCGGTCACACGCCTGAACCGGCGCACGCTGGCCATGCTCACCGGTGGCCTGTCGGTCGCCGTGCTCGGGGCCACGATCTGGTCATTGCAGCCGCACCGGCGCGGCGCAGGCGAGCAGACCGAGCTTTACAACGTCGATCGCGTCTCGAAGTCCGAGGGGCTGGATGGCCTGCCTTCGGATTACTCCAAGCTGCCGCGAAAGGTGCCCGAGCTGGGGCCGCCGCTGCCGGGCGACCTTGGCCCGGCCATCGTGAAGGCGCAGCAGCCGGTGACGCCCACCTACGCGCCGCCGGGCCACGACCCGGAGGATGCACGGCGCAAGGAAGCTGAAGCGGCAGCAGCTTCCTCGGTGTTCTTCCGCTCGGGCACGCCTGGCAAGACCGCCGCGCCAGCGGCTGCGCAAGTCGCTGCGGCTGGCCAAGCATCGGCCTTGGCGGGCTTCGACCCGCTCGCCGCCGGGCCGGCCTCGACGGCGGCCCAGCCCGCCGACCCGACCGCTGTGCAGAATCGACAAGACCAGAAAGAGGCGTTCCTGAAAGGCGGCTCTACGGAAACCCGCAATTCCGGGAATCTGAAAATGCCGTCCTCGCCGTATCAGGTGATGGCCGGGACGGTGATCGCTGGCGCGCTGGTGACAGGCATCAAGTCCGATCTTCCGGGCGACGTGATCGCCACGGTGACGGAGCCGGTCTACGACACGGCCACGGGCAAGTTCCTGCTGATTCCGCAGGGCTCGCGCATCCTGGGCCGCTACAACAGCCAGGTCAGCTATGGACAGAGCCGGGTGCAGGTGGTTTGGAACCGCATCATCCTGCCGGACACGTCCTCGCTGACGCTGGACAACCTCGTCGGCACCGATCCGGCCGGCTATTCGGGCCTGGAAGACGGTGTGGACTACCACTGGAGCCGCATCGTCGCCGGTGCGGCGCTGACGACGCTGCTGGGCATCGGCGCCGAGTTGGCCGCGCCGGAGAACCGGCAGGACGGCAACCGCATCGTGATCGCCGGGCGCGACAGCGCACAGGACAGCATCAACCAGGTCGGGCAGGAGATGACCCGGCGCAACATGAACATCCAGCCGACGCTGACCGAGCGGCCCGGCCTGCCGGTGCGGATCATCGCCAACCGCGATCTGGTGCTGCGTCCGTACCAGCCAATGTTCTTCCAGCGGGGAGCGATGCAATGAGCACGACCAAGAAACTGCGGCTCGGGCCACTGCCCAAGACCGAGAGCGTCAAGCTGACCTTCGCTTGCCCGGCCAGCCTGAGGGCCACCCTCGACCGCTATGCCGCGCTGCACGCGCAGGCATATGGCGAGACCGTCGATGCAACGACGCTTATCCCGCACATGCTGGAGGCGTTCATGGCGGGGGATCGGGGATTCAGGAAGGGCACAGCGACACGGAGCGCGCCAACGAAGCCGACATGATGGCGTCGCGTACCAATGGCATCCGTCGAACGCGCAGCCCCAGGCTGCGCGTTCTTCATTCTCTGGATGCCGCACGCAAAGCCTCTTGGGCTATGATGGTGCGACAGGCCCGCCGTTCCTCGGCAATCCCGCACGCTCCAGCGCGATCCGGCTTTCCCTCCCGACGCTCCTATGTGGCTCCTAGCCCACAAGGCCGCACTTCCGCAAAGTGGCCTGAAAACGAGCTAACCTACTGTCCCATATACGGTTTCAAGCTCTGCGTGATTTGCACGAAGGACTTGACACCAGAACTTTTTTGTTGCCCGCCCGGATTGGGCGTGAGTGGAGTTTAGTACCGCTTGTGAAAATTTCACAAAAATTCATTCACATCCTGTTGACAAACAATGTTCACATAATGTGTAATTCACCCATCGCAGCCCCAAAGCCGCGACGGGTGCCAAGTGATCGAGCCGCGCACCGACATGCAGACCAACGCAGGTGCCGGGTGAACCGGTGTGTAGTGGGCGTGAGTCCGGGGA
>NZ_QAIM01000102.1:0-10642 GCF_003061035.1 Acidovorax sp. HMWF018 | reverse complement strand
GCTCGTCTTGCAGCAGCTCGCCCGCGCCCCGGATGGCGGCCACGGGGCTCTTGAGTTCGTGCGTGAGCGCGCGCACGTAGCCTTCGATGTAGTCGCGCCCCTCCAGCCGCGCGCGCATGCGGTCCATGGCGCGGGCCAGGTCGCCCAGCTCGCCGGGCACCTCGGGCACGGCCAGGGCGGTGGGGGGCGGCAGGTTGGGGTCGTGGCGTTCGCCATCGGCCGGGCCTTGCACGCTCAGCGCATAGTCGCGCAGGCGGCGCACGTTCCACACCATCCACAGCGTCACTGCCACGCCCACGGCGGCCGACAGCGCCAGCAGCAGCAGCCCGCCCATGAACACCTTGCGCTCGGCCCGGTCGATGAAGCGCTGCACCGTGCGCGTGGGCTTGGCCACGGTCAGCACGCCAGCGATCTGGCTGTTCACATAGATGGGCGCGGCCACGTGCATCACGCCACTGGTGTCGTCGTCCTCCACTTCGCGGGTGGAGCGCGCGCCGTACTCGCCGCGCAGCGTGCGCGCCACATCGCGCCAGCGCGAATAGTCGGCGCCCACGGCGCGGTTTTCCGAGTCGAACAGCACGCGGCCGGTGGTGTCGGTCACGTAGATGCGGTAGTCGAGTGACTGCTTGGAAAAGCCCCAGATCGCCGCGTCGATGGGCCGCGTGGCGTAGCGTCGCACATGCTGGGCAAACGGGCTGGCGCTGCTGTTGTCATCCCCCCGTGCCAACCGCCCGGCGGCCAGATCGTCACTGGCCAGCTCGGCCAGGATGTTGGCCGTGTCCACCATCATGTCCTCCATCACCTCGCGTACGCTGGGCTTGATCTCGGCCATGAACACGCGCAGCACAAAGAACGCGGCGATGCCGTTGATGAGGAAGAAGGCGAACAGCAGGCGGATGCCGAGGCGCATGGGCTAACCTCGCGCTGCGCGCACGCGCTTTGAAACCGGCGCTGCGCAGGCCAGTGCCACCGTGGAACCGGCTTTGCCGGGCCACGGGTGGCGTCCCCCCACGGGGGAAGGCGCGCAGCGACTCAGGGGGGCATCACACATCCAGGCAATACCCCATGCCCCGGTGGGTGCTGATGTACTCGCGCGCCGGGTCCACCTCGCGCAGCTTGGCGCGCAGGGTCTTGATGTGGGTGTCCACCGTGCGGTCGGTGCTTTCGCTGTCGTCGCCCCAGGCGGCGGCCAGCAGGGCGTCGCGCGAGTGGATGCGGCCTGCACCGCGCAGCAGGTGGGACAGCAGGCGGTACTCGCGCCGGGTCAGCGGCAGGGCCTGGCCGCGCAGGCTGATGCGCTGGCCCGTCTCGTCGTCGTGGAAAGGCGCAGCGGCCGAGGTGGCGGGTGCAGAGGCCGGGTGGCCGTTGCCATTTCCGTTCCCGTGGCCCGCGCGGCGCAGCAGCGCCTTCACGCGGGCGGCCAGTTCGCGGGGGCTGAAGGGTTTGGTCAGGTAATCGTCCGCGCCCAGCTCCAGGCCCAGCACGCGGTCAATCTCCTCCCCGTGGGCGCTGAGCATCAGTACGGGCAGCGCGGCAGTGGGCGGCGCATTGCGCACATCGCGCAGCAGGTCCAGGCCGCTGCCGTCGGGCAGGCCCACGTCCAGCACCAGCAGGTCAAAACGTGCGCGCTGCAGCTGCTGGCGCGCGTCGTGCACCAGCAGACTGTGCGTGACGGTCAGGCCGTCGCGCTCCAGCGCATAGGCCACGGTGCGGGCGATGGCGGGGTCGTCTTCGAGCAGCAGCAGGCGGGCAGACATGGGCGGTCAGCGCGCGACGAGGATGGGGAACAGCTTGCCCAGCCCGTCCGCCATCACCTCCACCGCCAGCGCGGCCAGGATCAAGCCCATCAGGCGGGTCATCACATTGATGCCGGTCTTGCCCAGCACCCGCGCAATCGGGTCAGCCAGCGCAAAACACACGGCGGTGGCCAGCGCGATGACCACGCCGTAGCCCACCAGCGCCAGCGTCTGCCACACGCCCTGCGCGCGGTCGGCGTAGATCACCACGGTGGACATGCTGGCCGGGCCGGTGAGCAGCGGGATGGTGAGCGGCACCACGGCGATGCTGCTGCCCGCAGCGGCCTTTTCGGCGCCTTCTTCAAACTCGTTGGTGCTGGGCTTGGCCTCGGCGGGCTGGGCGTTGAGCATGTTCATCGCGCTGATGAGCAGCAGCATGCCGCCGCCCACCTGAAAGCTCTGCAGCGAGATGTTGAAGAAGTCGAGGATCTGCAGGCCCAGCAGAGCGCAGGCGGCAATCACGCAAAACACGCTGAAGCTGGCCACCTGGATGGTGCGGCGCCGCTGCGGGTACGAGAAGCCCTGCGTGTAGTGGATGAAGAACGGCACGATGGCCAGCGGGTTCACGATGGCCAGCAGGGTGATCAGGGGTTTGAGGTCCATCAGGGCGCTCCCAAGGGCAAGTGGGCGGGTGGTTCTTCGGGGGGCTCAGGCCAACGGCCGATGAGGGTGGCGCAGCCCGGGCTGTGCGCGAGTATGCGGTGTTTTCTGCGCCGTTTGGCGGTCGGGCATGCTGCGCTGCAGCGTGCCTGCGACAGCGTGGCGCCGGGCCTTCTCTTCTAGCGCCCGCCCGACACATCCATCAAGGTGGCGGTGGTATAGCTTGCTGCGGGCGACATCAGCCAGACGATGGCCTCGGCCACTTCGTCGGCCGTGCCGCCTCGCAACATGGGCACCTGGTGCGAGAGGTCGCGCACGCGGTCGGGCAGGCCGCCGCTGGCGTGGATGTCGGTCTCGATCAGGCCGGGGCGCACGGCGTTCACGCGGATGCCCTCGGCCGCCACCTCGCGCGCCAGGCCGATGGTGAAGGTGTCGATGGCGCCCTTGGCCGCCGCGTAGTCCACATACTGGTGTGCCGAGCCCAGGCGCGAGGCGGCGCTGGACACGTTGACGATAGCGCCACCGCTGCCGCCATGGCGCGTGCTCATGCGCCGCACGGCTTCGCGGGCGCAGACGATGCTGCCGATCACGTTGGTGTCGAACATGCGGCGCAGGCGCTCGGTGCTCATTGCGTCCACCCGGGCGGTCACGTCCACCACCCCGGCGTTGTTGACCAGGGCGCTGATGCGGCCCAGCTCGGTGTCCACCGCCTGGAACATGGCCAGGATGTCGGCCTCGCTCGCCACGTCGCCCTGCACCGCGATGGCGGTGCCGCCGTCTGCACGGATGGTATCGACCACGCCCTGCGCGGCGGCCTCGTTGGCGAGGTAGTTGACGACCACGGCCCAGCCATGTTTTGCGGCCAGCCGTGCGGTGGCGGCGCCAATGCCCCGGCTGGCGCCGGTGATTAGTGCGATCTTCTCCATGGGGTGGGGTCTCCTGCAAGAATGGCGCATTGGAACAGGTTCTGCGCCCCGCCGCGCAGCGTCCTGGCCGACATCGCGGGCCTATTGCGGCCCATTCACGCGCCATATTTACCAAAGCAAAGGAGCATTCAGCATGGGACAGTTTGTTGATCTGACATCGAGTGACGGTTTTGTGGCCCCCGCCTGGATCGCCAAGCCCGAAGGCACGCCCCGTGGCGCCGTGGTGGTGCTGCAAGAGATTTTTGGCGTGAACTCGCACATCCGTTCGGTGGCCGACCGCTATGCCGCCAGCGGCTATCTGGCTGTGGCGCCCTCCACCTTCCACCGCGTCAAGCAGGGCGTGGAGCTGGGCTACACCGGTGACGACATGCAGGCCGGCATGGGCCTGAAGGCTGCCGTCGAGGCCCTGCCCGCGCCGGGCGTGATGCCCGACATCCAGGCCGCCATCGACTACGCCGCGCAGCAAAGCGGCGGCAAGGTGGGCATCGTGGGCTACTGCTGGGGCGGCCTGCTGACCTGGCGCTCGGCCTGCCAGCTGCAGGGCCTGTCGGCCGCCGTGCCGTACTACGGCGGTGGCGTGACCACACCGGAAGAAGTGGCCCGCACCCCCAAGGTGCCGGTGCTGGCCCACTTTGGCGAGCGTGACCACTGGATTCCGCTCGACAGCGTGCAGGCCTTCGGCAAGGCCCACCCGGAGGTCGAAGTGCATGTGTACGCTGCCGACCACGGCTTCAACTGCGACCAGCGCGGCAGCTACGACGAGGCCGCTGCCAACACGGCCCGCGAGCGCACCCTGGCCTTTTTTGCCAAGCACCTGGGCTGAGACCGCCCCAGTGACCGCGACACGATAGCGAACGACCAACGGGGGTGATCATGGCGGATTTCAGGCGTTTTTGGCCCCAAGCGCTAGTCCGTCATGCGCTGACAGCTATGGGTTTGATAGCGCTGTGCGCTAGCGCCCACGCGGCCGACTACACCGGCCCCCTGTTCGACGCCCACCTGCACTACAACGAGGAAGCCTGGGACGGCAAAGCAGGCCCGCACCCCCCCGCTGATGTGCTGGCGCGCATGAAGGCCAGCGGCGTGCGCGCCATCGTGGCCAACTCGCGGCCCAATGCCGGGTCGCTCACGCTGGCGGGCCTGCCGCAGACCCGCGAGGCCGGCGTGACGGTGGTGCCGTTTGTGCGGCTGTACCGCAACCGCGCCGACTACACCGGCTGGTTTGCCGACGACACCATCTACGACATGGTGCAGACCGAACTGGCCCGGGGCACGCCCGCCGGCCCCTACCGGGGCCTGGGCGAATTCCACCTGTACGACAGCGCCAACGCCAACGGCCCCGTGGCCAAAAAGCTCATGGCCCTGGCCGAGCAGCGGGACCTGGTGGTGCTGGCCCATGTGGACGACACCGCCATCGACCTGCTCATGGCCAACACCCCGTCCAGGGGCCAGAAGGCCCGTCTGATCTGGGCCCATACCGGCATCGGCGGCGCGCCGGTGGAGCGGGTGGACGCCCTGATGGCCCGCTACCCGGGCCTGGTGGGCGAACTCTCGTACCGCCCCGGCTTGGTCTGCGACGACAACCAGCTGTGCCCTGCCTGGCGCACGCTGCTGCTCAAGTACCCCACGCGCTTTGTGATCGGCTCGGACACCTGGGTCAACCAGCGCTGGCAGCACTACGAAAGCCTGATGCAGGGCTACCGCCAGTGGCTGGGCGGCCTGCCCGCCGACGTGGCGCGCAAGGTGGCGTGGGACAACGCGGCGGGGTTGTTTGGGGTGGCCTGGCCATAAGGCACTGGAACGCATGACCCTTCCTGTTTTTGGGTGACGCACGCTGATACGGGCGCTGACCCAAGCCAGGGATGCCAAGCAAGGGCCGCCCCGCAGCGAGGGCATCGTCCCCCTTCCCGGCAAAGCCGAGAGAAGGGGGAAGGCCCGAAGGGCCTCAGGGGGATGTTCCTATCTTGTCCTCGCCAGATACCGCTTGCGCCAGAACAGCAGCACCAGCGACACCGCGATGAACACCATCGACCCCATGGCCCACCAGAAGCCATCGGCCTTGTGCACCAGTGGAATGAACTCGAAGTTCATCCCGAAAATGCCCGCAATCAGGTTCAGCGGCAAAAACACGGCCGTGAGCGCCGTGAGGGTGCGCATGATGTCGTTGGTGCGGTTGCTCTGCACCGAAAAGTGCATCTGCACGGCGGTTTCGGTGCTCTGCTCCAGGCGCCGCACGTGGTGCACCACGCGCTCGATGTGCTCCAGCACGTCGCGGCTGCGCACCTTGAGCAGGTCCAGCTCGCGCAGGCCCGCCGGGGTGTCGGGCAGGGCCCAGGTTTCCAGCGCGTCGATCCAGTCCTGCACGGCGGTGCGCTGGTCTTCGCAGATCTCGTCGAGCATGTGCAGCGACAGGCGCGCTTCGAGCAGCGAGGTCCAGTTCACGTACCGCGCGCGGGGCTTGAGCAGTTCGGTCTGCCAGTGGTCCAGCTGGCGGGTGAGCTCGCGGCGCAGGTCCAGGTAGCCGTCCACCATCTGGTTGACCACACGCAGCATCAGGTCGGCGGGGCTGGTGGGCAGGCGCGAGCCCGAGATGGGGCTGCTGCGGCCTTCGCCCATGCCGGGGCCCGCGTGGGCGTTGCCGTGGGCGGCAGCATGGCTGGCGGTGGCGTTGGTGCCATTGCTATTGCCATTGCCATTGCCATTGGCCGGGGTGGCCGCCAGCAGCCGCGTCGCGTAGGCATCGCGCACCGCGCAGTCGGTGGGGTGCACGGTCAGCAGCAGCTGGTCGAACACCGCAAACCCCACGGGGCTGGTGTCGATGCGACGCAGCACGGGCGGGCCGCTGCGCTTGACCGGGGCGTTGGGGTTGTTGTCGGGCTCGGCGGCAACGGCCGGTGTGGCGGGGGCAGCAGGCCCGGGCTGCCCAGCCTGCGCAGCATCGCCCTGCACCGTGGCCAGGCGGCGGAACACCAGCAGGTCGTACTGCGAGGTGTAGTCGTAGTGCGAGGGCAGCTGGGCGTTGAGCAGGTCGGACACATGCAGGTCCACCAGCTGCAGCCCGATCAGCGCCTGCAGGCGGCCCTGGATCTCGGCGAGCCGCGCCTGAAAGGCCGGACGGGCGCAGGCGATCCAGAGGAAACCCTGCGTCGGCATCTGGGCGGGCAGGGCTGTCAGCTCCTGCACGCCGCTGCTGTGGATGTGAAAGATGCGCATGGACACCGTGGTTTCAGTCAAAAACGCCGGTAGCGCCAGTGGAATATGCGCTGACAGCTATTATTTTTGTAGCTTGCGTGCCACGTCGCGCGCAAAGTAGGTCAGCACGCCGTCGGCGCCTGCGCGCTTGAAGGCCAGCAGGCTTTCCATCATCACGGCGTCGTGGTCCAGCCAGCCGTTGGCGGCAGCGGCCTTGATCATGGCGTACTCGCCGCTCACCTGGTAGGCAAAGGTGGGCACGTGGAACTCGTCCTTCACCCGGCGCACGATGTCCAGGTAGGGCATGCCGGGTTTCACCATCACCATGTCGGCGCCTTCGGCGATGTCGATGGCCACTTCGCGCAGGGCCTCGTCGCTGTTGCCGGGGTCCATCTGGTACACGTTCTTGTCGGCCTTGCCCAGGGCGCCGCGCGTGCCCACCGCGTCGCGGAAGGGGCCGTAGAAGGCGCTGGCGTATTTGGCGCTGTAGGCCATGATGCGGGTGTGGATGTGGCCCTGCACCTCCAGCGCCTCGCGGATCGCGCCAATGCGGCCGTCCATCATGTCGCTGGGGGCGACGATGTCCACGCCCGCCTCGGCATGCGTGAGCGCCTGGCCAGTGAGGATCTCCACCGTCTCGTCGTTGATGATGTAGCCGGTCTCGTCCAGCACACCGTCCTGGCCGTGGTTGGTGTAGGGGTCCAGCGCCACGTCGGTCATCACGCCCAGGTCGGGAAACTCCTTCTTCAGCGCCCGCACCACGCGCGGGATCAGGCCGTCAGGGTTCAGGGCTTCCTTGCCATCCGGTGTCTTGAGCGACGGGTCAATCGCCGGGAACAGCGCCAGCACCGGGATGCCCAGCTTCACGCAGTCTTCGGCCACGGGCAGCAAAAGGTCCAGGCTCAGGCGGTCCACGCCGGGCATGGAGGTCACGGCCTCGCTGCGGTTCGTGCCCTCGTGCACGAACACGGGGTAGATCAGGTCGTCGGCGGTGACCACGTTCTCGCGCACCAGGCGGCGGGTGAAGGCATCGCGGCGCAGGCGGCGCGGGCGGTTCTGGGGGAAGGGGGCAGGGCTTTGGAGATGCATCATCGGATTATGAAGCCCTCCCTGTGGCGCTGTGCACCTGTTCGCCCCCCGGTGGCAGGGGGACGGGCGGCGGTTGTTGGCGCCTCGGGCGCGCTCTGGAAAAGCCGCTTGTAACCGCCCAGGCCCAGTGCTAGATTGGTGCCGGGCGGCTTGCCGCCCCCCGCTTTTCCTCCCTGAGCGGGACCTGGGCTGCAGCGATGCGGCACAGGCTTTCCCGGCCCGGCGGATCTGCCGGGCTTTTTTTTGGGGTTGTCCCGTCGGAGTGGCGTAGGCCCGTAAACTGCCCTCATGCTCTGGGTCAAAGCCTTTCACATCGTTTTCGTGGCCAGCTGGTTTGCGGGCCTGTTCTATCTGCCGCGCATCTTCGTCAACCTGGCGATGGTGGCGCCCGGCTCGGCCGCCGAGCGCGACCGCCTGCTGCTCATGGCGCGCAAGCTGATGCGCTTTACCACCCTGCTGGCTGTGCCCGCCATTGCGCTGGGGCTGTGGCTGTGGCTGGGCTACGGCATTGGCCGGGGCCCGGGCAATGGCTGGATGCATGCCAAGCTGGCTGTGGTGGTGCTGGTCATCGGCTACCACCATGCGTGCAGCGTGCTGCTGCGCAAGCTGGCCGACGGCACCAGTCGCCGCAGCCATGTGTGGTTCCGCTGGTTCAACGAAGCGCCGGTGCTGCTGTTGCTGGTGGCCGTGGTGCTGGTGGTGGTCAAACCCTTTTGACGGAGACGCAGAGGGCGCATGCACAAAACCTCTGCTTGGCCGCTCGCGCTGACGTACACGGCGCTGATCGTTTTTGCCAGCCTGTTCCCGTTTGACGGGTGGCGCGAGCAGGGCATCGACCCCCTGGTCTTCCTGCTGGCCCGGTTGCCCCCGCCGTACTGGACGGGGTTTGACGTGGTCACCAACCTCGTGGGTTACGCGCCCCTGGGCTTTTTGCTGGTGCTGGGCCTGTTGCGATCGGGCTGGCGGCGTGTGCTGTGGGCGGTGGCGCTGGCCACGCTGGTGGGCACGCTGCTGTCGCTGTGCATGGAGTTTCTGCAGATCTACCTGCCCCGGCGCGTGCCCTCCAACCTGGACCTGGCGCTCAACGCGCTGGGCACGCTGGCCGGTGCGCTGAGCGCCGCGCTGCTGGAGCGGCTGGGGGCGCTGGACCGCTGGAGCGACTTCCGGGCGCGCTGGTTTGTGTCCGACGCCTCGGGCGGCATGGTGCTGCTGGCGCTGTGGCCGCTGGCGCTGCTGTTTCCGGCCGCGGTGCCCTTTGGCCTGGGCCAGGTGCTGGAGCGGCTGGAGGCCGCGCTCATCGACCTGCTGGCCGATACGCCGTTCCTGGAGTGGCTGCCCCTGCGCGAGACCGAGCTGGACCCGCTGTCACCCAGCGGCGAGCTGCTGTGCGTCACCCTGGGGCTGCTCATCCCCTGTCTGCTGGGGTATTGCGTGATCCGCCAGATGGGGCGGCGCGCCCTGTTTGCGCTGGCGGTGGTGGGTGTGGGCATTGTGCTGACCGCGCTGTCCGCCGCACTCAGCTGGGGCCCCGTGCACGCCTGGGAGTGGATGGATCTGCCCGTGCGCGTAGGCGTCTGGGCGGCGCTGGCGTTGGCCCTGCTGATGCTGGCCCTGCCGCGCCGTGCCTGCGCTGCCGTGCTGCTGCTGGCGCTCACCTGGCATCTGGCACTGCTGAACCAGGCGCCCACCAGTGCCTACTTTGCCCAGACGCTGCAGATCTGGGAGCAGGGCCGTTTCATCCGTTTTTATGGCCTGGGCCAGTGGCTGGGCTGGCTGTGGCCCTACCTGACGCTGCTGTATGTGGTGTTTCGGGTGTCCCGGCGAGAGGGCGGGGCCTGAGTCGCAGGGCGATGGCCTCTGGCTTTCTGTGTGGCCGGGCAGGGGCTTGGGGCGTGGCCTCGCCCGCTGGAAGAGGCAGGGGTCCTTAAAATGCAGGGATGAGCGACACCCCTTCCGCACCGGCCGCAGCGCCCGGTTATTACCAGCGCCACATCTTCTTCTGCCTTAACGAGCGCACCAACGGGGAAGACAGCTGCGCGCACCACAACGCACAGGCGGGTTTTGACCGCTGCAAGGCCCAGGTCAAGGCCGCCGGGCTGGCGGGTGCCGGCAAGGTGCGTGTGAACAAGGCCGGTTGCCTGGACCGTTGCGCGGGTGGCCCCGTGGCGGTGGTCTACCCCGAGGGCACCTGGTACACCTATGTGGATGCGGCGGACATCGACGAAATCGTCGAATCGCACCTCAAGAACGGCCAGGTGGTGGAGCGTCTGGTCACGCCAGCGGAACTTGGCCGCTGAGCGCGGCTCCATCCCTGTCTTGGAACGATTTTGGCAGCAGGCGCTAGTGGATCATGCCCCTGTTGCTATTGATTGAGTAGCAAATCCGTGAATGCCCAGACCGAACGCCTGACCCTGTCCGGCCCCGCAGGCGCCATCGAGGCCGTGCGCGACAGCGCCACCCTGGCCGATGGCGCGGCGCCCCGTGGCGTCGCCATCATCGCCCACCCGCATCCGCTGTTTGGCGGCACCATGGACAACAAGGTGGTGCAGACCCTGGCGCGCGCGTTTGTGCAGTGTGGCTGGACGGCGGTGCGCTTCAACTTCCGCGGCGTGGGCGCCACGGCCGGCGTGTACGACGAAGGACGGGGTGAGTTGCAGGACCTGCTGGCGGTGGTGGAGCAGGTGGCTCCCGCCGCCGAGGGGCAACCCCTGGCGCTGGCGGGGTTTTCTTTCGGTGCATTTGTCACCAGCCATGCGCTGGAGGCACTGTGGCCCACGCAGCGCGTGGAGAAGGCCGTGCTGGTCGGCACGGCCGCCAGCCGCTTCACGGTGGCCCCGGTGCCGCCCGATGCCCACCTGCGCACGCTGGTCGTGCACGGCGAGCAGGACGACACCGTGCCGCTGTCCGCCGTGATGGACTGGGCCCGGCCCCAGATACTGCCTGTCACAGTCGTCCCCGCGGGGGGGCATTTCTTTCACGGACAATTGCCGCTTCTGAAGAATCTGGTGGTCCGCCACCTGCAATCGGGCGCCTGAGGGG
>NZ_QAIM01000627.1:0-4480 GCF_003061035.1 Acidovorax sp. HMWF018 | reverse complement strand
GCCCTCAAGGCCCTGAGCCGGGGCGTGAACCGGGCTGACATCGTGACGCTGGAGCCCGCGCTGCTCGACCTGGACGCCGACGCGGCCAGGTCGAGCAGCGCGGGCTCCAGCGTCACGATGTCAGCCCGGTTCACGCCCCGGCTCAGGGCCTTGAGGGCGGCGCGGCTGATCACATGCTCCAGCTCGCGGATGTTGCCGGGCCAGGGGTAGCGGCGCAGTGCGTCCTGTGCGCTGGCCGACAAGCGCAGGCTGCGCAGGCCCAGGCGCGCGCGGTTGAGTTCCAGGAAGCGGCCAGCAATCAGCAGCACGTCGTTGCCCCGTTCGCGCAGCGGCGGGATGGGCACCGGGTACACCGACAGCCGGTGGTACAGGTCGGCGCGAAACGCACCGTCGCGCACCTGGTCGCGCAGGTTGCGGTTGGTGGCGGCGATCACGCGCACGTCCACGCGGCGCGGTCGGTCGGCGCCCAGGCGCTGGATCTCGCCGTTCTGCAGCGTGCGCAGCAGCTTGGCCTGCACCGCCAGCGGCAACTCGCCCACCTCATCAAGGAACAGCGTGCCGCCTTCGGCCGCCTCGAAGCGCCCGGGCCGGTCGGCCACCGCGCCGGAGAAAGCACCGCGCACGTGGCCAAAGAGTTCGCTCTCGGCCAGGGACTCGGGCAGCGCCGCGCAGTTCACGTGCACCAGGGGCTTGGTGCGGCGCGTGGACTGGCGGTGCAGCAGGCGCGCGAACAGCTCCTTGCCCACGCCGGTCTCACCCAGCAGCAACACGGGCAGGTCCGAGCCCGCCACCACCTCCAGCTCGTGCAGCAGGCGCAGCAGGGGCTCGCTCTGGCCGACGATCTCCATGTCGCCATCGCCCGCGCGGGTGGTGCGCTCGTCGTCTGCGCTGCGGGTGTGGGGGGCGCTGCGCAGCGCCTGCACCTCGCGCTCCAGCCGCGAGATGCGCACGGCCGCCTCCACCAGCACCTTGCAGTCGGCCAGCGCAGCACGTGCGGCCTCGCCAAAGGTGCCGGTCTGCAGTGCGTCGAGCGTCAGCACACCCCAGGGCTGGCCGTCCACCCACAGGCTCACGCCCATGCAGTCGTGCACGGGCAGGGGCTCGCCCACCAGGGTGTCGAGCAGGCCGTCGTAGGGGTCGGGCAGGGTGCTGTCGTGGTCGAAGCAGGTCACCTCGCGCCGCGCCAGGATGGCCGCGAGCCGGGGGTGCTGGCTGACCACAAAGCGCCGGCCCAGCGCCTCGCGCACCAGGCCCTCCACGGCCACGGGGCGCAGGTGGTCTTCCTCCAGCTGCAGCAGGGCCACGGCGCCGCAGTGAAAGCGGGTGCGCAGGTGGTCCACCAGCCGCTGCAGGCGCACAGCCTGGGGCAGGTCGGTGGCCAGGTCGGCCAGCAGGGGGCTATGGTCCATGGTGATATTTACCTTCAATGGGTGAATTAGACCCCATTTGAGAAGGGTCAAAAAAACCATGACCGGTGTAAGTGGTTGATTTGATAGGCCTGCAGCCCTGGCCCGGCGCTTGCGATGTGGGCAGTGACACCGATTCACCCGTTCCAAAAAGCCATGACCACAAGACCCCGACCCCACGCCGCCAGCGCACGCTGGCGCCGCCCCTTCGTTGTTGTTCTGTTGAAGCAGGAGGCCCGCCATGGGTAACTACCGCAAGCTCTGGTTCACGCTGATCGGCGTGCTCATCGTCACCTTCAGCCTGCTGGGCTACTACGGCGCCGAGGTCTACCGCACCGCGCCGCCCATCCCCGCGAAGATCTCCACGGCCGGAGGCGAAGTTCTCTACACCCACGACAGCATCCTCGACGGCCAGACCGCGTGGCAGTCGGTGGGGGGCATGCAGCTGGGCTCCATCTGGGGCCATGGCGCCTACCAGGCACCCGACTGGACGGCCGACTGGCTGCACCGCGAGCTGCTCAACTGGCTTGACGTCGCCGCTGAGCGTGCGCACGGCAAGCCCTTTGCCGAGCTGGACGCCGCCGCCCAGGCCGTGCTGCGCGACCGCCTGAAGACCGAGTACCGCACCAACACCTACAACCCCGAGACGGGCGTGGCCACGGTGTCCTCGGTGCGGGCCGACGCGATCGCGATGACCGCGCTGTACTACGACCAGCTTTTCAGCGACGTGCCCGCGCTGCACAAGACCCGCGAGCACTTCGCCATGAAGGAGAACACCCTGCCCAGCGCCGAGCGGCGCGCGCAGATGACGGGTTTCTTCTTCTGGACGGCCTGGGCCGCCGCCACCGAGCGCCCCGGCACAACGGCCACCTACACCAACAACTGGCCCCACGAGCCGCTTATCGGCAACCAACCCACCGCTGAGAACATGGTCTGGTCGGTGATGAGCGTGGTCGTGATGATGGCGGGCGTGGGCTTCCTCGTGTGGGGCTGGTCCTTCCTGCGCAAGCACGACGAGGTGGAACCCACGCCACCCCTGCACGACCCGCTCTCGCGCGTGCCGCTCACGCCCTCGCAGCGCGGGCTGGGCAAGTATTTGTTCCTCATCGTTGCGCTGTTCAGCTTTCAGGTGCTGCTGGGCGGCTTCACCGCGCACTACACGGTGGAAGGCCAGCAGTTCTACGGCATCAACGTGTCACAGTGGTTCCCGTATTCGCTGGTGCGCACCTGGCACATCCAGAGCGCGCTGTTCTGGATCGCCACGGGCTTCCTGGCGGCCGGCCTGTTCCTCGCGCCGCTCATCAACGGCGGCAAGGACCCGGCTTACCAGAAGCTCGGTGTGGACATCCTGTTCTGGGCGCTGGTCGTGGTGGTCGTGGGCTCGTTCACGGGCAACTACCTGGCCATCGCGCAGATCATGCCGCCCGAGTGGAACTTCTGGCTGGGCCACCAGGGCTATGAATACGTGGACCTGGGCCGCCTGTGGCAGATCGGCAAGTTCACCGGCATCGCCTTCTGGCTGGTGCTCATGCTGCGCGGCATTGTGCCGGCGCTGCGCACCCCCGGCGGCGACAAGAACCTGCTGGCGCTGCTGACGGCGTCGGTGGTAGCCATCGGCCTGTTCTACGGCGCGGGTTTCTTCTACGGCGAACGCACCCACCTGTCGGTGATGGAGTACTGGCGCTGGTGGGTGGTGCACCTGTGGGTGGAGGGCTTCTTCGAAGTCTTCGCCACCACGGCGCTCGCCTTCATCTTCTCGACGCTGGGGCTCGTGTCGATGCGCATGGCCACCACGGCCAGCCTGGCCTCGGCCTCGCTGTTCATGCTGGGTGGTGTGCCCGGCACCTTCCACCACCTGTACTTTGCAGGCACCACCACCCCGGTGATGGCCGTGGGCGCAGCCTTCAGCGCGCTCGAAGTGGTGCCGCTGGTCGTACTGGGCCACGAAGCCTGGGAACACTGGCGGCTGCAGCACCGCACGCCCTGGATGGCCCGTCTGCGCTGGCCGCTGATGTGTTTCGTGGCCGTGGCCTTCTGGAACATGCTGGGCGCGGGTGTCTTCGGCTTCATGATCAACCCGCCCATCTCGCTGTACTACGTGCAGGGCCTGAACACCACGCCGGTGCATGCCCACGCCGCGCTGTTCGGGGTGTATGGCTTCCTGGCGCTGGGCTTCACGCTGCTGGTGCTGCGCTACATCCGGCCGCAGCTGGTGTTCAGTGAGCGGCTCATGACAACGGGCTTCTGGTGGCTCAATGCCGGCCTGGTGCTGATGATCGCCACCAGCCTGCTGCCCATCGGCTTGTTCCAGTTCTACGCCAGCGTGAGCGAAGGCCTGTGGTACGCCCGGGGTGAGGCCTTCATGCAGCAGCCTTTCATCCAGACGCTGCGCTGGGTGCGCACCTTCGGCGACGTGGTCTTCATTGTCGGCGCGCTGGCCATGGCCTGGCAGGTGGTGAGCGGCGTGTTTGGCTCGCGGGCCCCTGCTGCCAACGCTGGCGCCTACCTCGCGGAGACCCGCCGCTGATACGCCACCGACCTGCGCCGCGCGCCACCACCCCCCTCGGCGGCAGCGCAGGTCCTTCATTCATCCCACAAGGACTGTCCATGAACCTCGAAAAATTCAAGCACCAGCACACCGACATCCTGCGCAGCATCGCCACCTTGCGTGCCCTGGCCCACGCAGGCGTGGAGGCCAACGCCACGGCCATCGCCCAGGGCATTGTGGCGATGAGCGGCACCATCAAGCTGCACCTGGCCGTGGAAGATCAGGTGCTGTATCCCGCGCTGCAGCGCGGCGGCAATGTGGAACTGGCGCGCCTGGGCCGCCAGTACCAGAGCGAGATGGCCTCGATTGCCAGCGCCTACGACGCCTTCGCGCGCCGCTGGAACACGGCCGAGAACGTGCGCCGCGATGCGCAGGATTTCCGCAATGAGGCCAACGTGGTGCTGCGCCGGGTGTTCGAGCGCATGCAGCGCGAAGACCATGACTTCTATCCCCGCATCGAGGAGGAAGAAGCCGCCGCCTGCCATTGAGCTGCAGCTCTTCTACCCCACCGCAGCCAAAGCATGCA
>NZ_QAIM01000626.1:0-12820 GCF_003061035.1 Acidovorax sp. HMWF018 | reverse complement strand
GGTAACTTCGTGCACTTCCCTCAGTTGGATACGGCTGCAGTGGCTGCTTCCGCTGACGCCAATACGCTGACAGCGGATCCATTGTTCCGTACGACGCAAGTCGTGACAAATGCAAACGCCGCTCCTGCTACGGTACCTGCTTTGGCACTGCTGAACTTCGACTTGCCTGACATGTCGACGCCTTTCTATGCAGCTCCAGCCGCAGCCGCCCCATTGGCTCAAGCACAGGCTTTGCAGACAGCCCTGAAAGTGACCTCGATCACTAATCAGTATGCGAATGATGCCTCCATTACTGCGAAGACTGACTGGGTTTTCTCCATGCCTACACGTCGCTATAACGTGGCAGCTAACTACGCTGCAGGCGCCACTCAAGCCACTGCATTGGCTGCAGCGAACTATCGTCTGTTCTCCGATCTGGGAGCGGCAGGTCACACTGATGACATGTTCTACCCCGCTCAAGCTGGCGCCCCAATTGCAACGGGTAACACCGCGATCGATGCGGCCGGTAATATCTGCGTAGTCGCTGATGGTCAGCGTTTCTTTGACCGTGAAGAAACCACAGGCGGTACTCTCCCAGTGTTTTCTCCTGGCACGGGTACCACTGTTCAGTTCTGCGGTGAAGTTAGCGTATTGGCCTTCCGCGATACCGGTACTTCTGTTTTGGGCGCCAGCGTGGCACGTCGCACTGTTACGACCGGTACATACGAAAACGGTTGGGGCGTGCTGACAACGACGAACGGCGGCAAGGGTCTGCCAATCCTCGGCTCTTCGTTCATCAAGCTGGAAAATCCATCCGCATCGGCTGGCAAGTCTGGTACGTACGGCATCACTTGGCCACATCGCTTCGCACGTTAATTGCGGGCACTTAATCGCAGCAATGCGATCTGAAAAGGCGGGGTCTCCCCGCCTTTTTTCATTTCACAACTCATTTTTCTTATCCATGAAGCTCTCGATGACAACCTGTTTTTCGCCAATGCGCAGCATGGCTCTTGCTGCCGTCTTTCTGGCCGGTGGCGCGGTGGCGCAGGCTGCAGACCCTGTGCCACTGACCCAAGGCGGTAAATTTGCGATTACCACCAACGACATCGAAGCCGATGCGCAGATGCGTATGCCCGCTGAAATGCGCCCGATGGTATTGGCCAACAAGCAGAGCGTGAGCCAGGTGGCAATGAACATGTATGTGCGCCGCGCACTGGGTCTGCAGGCGGTACAAGAAGGCTTGGACAAGGACCCCAAAGTGGCTGCCATGCTCCAGTTGGCGCGTGACAAGGTGCTGTCGGACATGATGCTGGAGCGGATTGACAGCCAAAATGCCCCCAGCGACGCCGCGGCCTTGGAATTGGCCCGCGCTATGTACAAGGCCAAGCCAGACCGTTTCAAGGTGGGCGAGCAGGTGCAAGTGCGACATATCCTGATCGCGGGTGTCAAACCTGAGTCGCGAGCACAGGCCGAGAAGCTGCTCGCTGATATCAAGGGCGGCGCCGATTTCGCCAAGCTGGCTGAAGAGCATTCGGCTGACAAGGGCAGTGCTGCACGCGGTGGTGATCTGGGTTTGTTTGCCAAGGGCCGCATGGTGCCTGCCTTTGAAGAGGCCGCTTTTGCATTGCAAAAGAAGGGCGACCTGAGTGGCGTGGTGGAAACGCAGTTTGGCTACCACATCCTCCAACTGGAAGACCGCAAGGCCCCTACCACGCGCAGCTTTGACGAGGTGAAAGAAGAGTTGCTAAAGGAAGTGCGTGCCAGCGTGACGCAGGACGCCCGTGTGAAGGCAGCACAAAAGCTGGGTGAAGGCGTCGAGCCCAACACCGCAGCAATTGAAGCCTTCGCTGCCGGCTACGCAAAGGGCCCTGGTATTCCAGTGCCAACGGGTAAGTAATACCGGTTGCAAAAAGCAACGGTCAGACAGGCTATAGCGGGCGATGATTTGCCTGCAACCATTTTCCGATGAACTTTATTTGGAACGAGGCGCGCGCGCTCTGGCGCGCGCGCATGTTGGTGTGGGTGCTTACCCGCCGCGAGGTGGCTTCGCGCCACACCGGTACGGCTCTGGGCATTGTCTGGCCGTATCTGCAGCCACTGCTTACTGTGGCTGCCTACTATTTGGTGTTTGACGTGGTGTTTGGCATGCGCCTGGGTGAGCAAGCGCCCACGCGCGCCGTGGGCGCTTATCTGGTGGTGGGCGCCTTGCCTTGGATGGCGTTTTGTGATGCCGTCCAGCGTGGCATGACCAGCCTGATCGACGCCGGCAGCCTGCTGCACAAGAACCCGCTGCCGCCCGTGTTGTTCACGTCCCGCACGGTGCTGGCCAGTTTTTCAATTTATGGACCGTTGCTGCTGCTGGTGGCAGCGGCGTACATTCCTTCCCATGGGCTAAAGCCAGCCATCCTGGCTCTGCTGCCTTTGCTGCTGTTGCAAATGCTGTTGTGCATGGTGCTGGGTTACGCACTGGCCATACTGGCTGCGGCGCTGCGAGATGTTGCGCAACTGGTGGGCTTTCTGCTCTCGGTGGGCATTTATCTGTCACCCATTCTGTTTCCCATTCAGCTCTTTCCCCAAGCCTGGCGCTGGGTACTATGGCTCAACCCGATGACGGGTCTGGTCATGGGATATCAGCAAGTGCTGCTGCAAGGTCTGTGGCCCCAGTGGAGCGTATGGTGCGCAACGCTTGTGTGGGTGTGTGCACTGTCAGTGGTGCTGAACGCCTTGGTGGCCCGCAGCCGTGACCAATTGGTAGACTGGTTGTGAGCACCAAAAACTACCCCAATACGCCGAGCGTTGTGCCTGACACCGTGCTGTCAGTGGCTGGCGTAGCTAAAGAATACAAGCTTTATCCCACCCCCCGGGCCAGGCTGCGTGCGCTGTTGACGGGCAAAGCCACCCACCGCAGCCACTGGGCACTGAGCGATGTGTCGTTTGAATTGCGGCGTGGCGAATGTATTGGTGTGATCGGTGACAACGGTGCAGGCAAAAGCACTTTGCTCAAACTGTTGGCGGGTACTTTGCAGCCCAGCCATGGGCGTATTGATCGCGTAGGCCGGGTGACTGCCATTCTGGAGCTGGGCGCTGGCTTTCACCCCGACTTCAGCGGCCGCGACAATCTTTACTTCGCGGGCAGCCTGATCGGTATCAATCATGATGAGATGGCGCGCCTGGAGCCTGAAATCATCGATTTCTGCGAACTGGGTGAGGCGCTGGACCGGCCGGTAAAAACCTATTCGTCGGGCATGACCGTGCGCTTGGCTTTTGCCCTGGTGACTGCTGTGCAGCCTGACGTTTTGATCATCGACGAAGCGCTGGCCGTAGGGGATCAGAATTTTCAGAAAAAGTGTGTCGAACGCATCACGGCGTTTCGTAACAGCGGCTGCACCATCCTGTTCTGTTCACACAGCCCTTACCACATTCGCCATCTGTGCGACCGGGCACTCTGGCTCAAAGGGGGCCGGGTGGAGCAGTTCGGCAATACAGAGGCGGTGCTTGCCGCGTACGACGTACACACGCGAGCGCGTGAAGCCGCGGCCGAGGGCGACGCTCCTGGTGGGCCCGTGCCAGCTGTGACCGACAGTGCTGGTGCAGGGCATCCTCCAGATGGTTCAATGGCTGACCAGTCGCGGCATTTCACCGCCCCAAAGGCGGCAAGTGATGGCGGCAGTGCCTGCATTCTGTCGGTGGATGTGGCGCACCTCAATGATGCGGTGGGCGACCAGCCGCCGGTGCTCCAAGGCCATGATTTGGTGGTGACCATCCGTGCCCGAGGGCGGGGGATGGAGCGCCCGAATATCGGGTTCATGATCGAGCAGTCAAAGGGCGTGGGCATCACATCACTTGCTACGCACGAAGATGGAGCAGTGCCTGTCCAACTTGACGACGGCACCTGGCAATCCGTCCTGACCTTCCCGGATCTCCCTCTACACAGCGGCGACTATGTGATCAGTGCTTTTTTGTTCGACGAAACGGGGCTGGCAGTGTATGACCAGTGGTTTCAGTTTTTGCACTTCCGCTTCATTTTCCCCAAGCCGCTGCCTGGTTTGGTGCGGCTGCCCCACCGCTGGGGTTAACGCCCGCAGACTCTCCCGCAGATCCTTGGCTGACTCATCTGCGTACAGCGGGGCTGTCAAAGCGCCAAGGCGCAGGATGTCGCGCTTGCAGTGTGCACCTGTCCTGCGCTCACGAGTCGGTATCTTCCAGCTGCTCCCCGATAATCTGTGGTTTCTCGCGCATTCCAACACCATGACAGTTCTTCCAACATCGACATCCACCCTTGGCCAACAACTGCTGCGAGAGGGGCGTGAGCTGCTGGCACGGGGCGACAGGGAGGCTGCAGCGCAAGTGCTGGTGCGTGCGCGCGATGAACGCGATGTGGTGCTGGCCGCCCACGCACTCATAGAGGCGAATGACCTGATCGGGTCCTTCAACAACGTCATGGGGCTGAACTGCACCATCTCTGAGCAAGACGACATTTTCGGCTTCTTTCGAAGTCACCACTCAAGCCGTAACCCACTGCGCGACTACCTCGCGGACGGCTGGAGAACTTTGTCGGAGCTGATGCTGCTGCTGGAGGCGGTGGACCAGCCACTATTGAGGACGCCCCGTGTGTTGGAATTCGCCAGCGGCCATGGCCGGTTTACCCGGCACTTGGTCAAGGCGCTGGGTTCTTCGCGGGTCGTGGTGTCGGATGTAGTGCCGAATGCGGTGGATTTTTCTCGTAGCACGTTCGGTGTTGATGGCTTCTTGTCGGCCAGCGTGCCTGAGAGTGTGCAATGGCCTGCCCGCTATGACCTGGTATTTGTGTTGTCTCTCTTCAGCCATTTGCCAAGCGCGACTTGGTCGCGTTGGCTCAAGGTGTTGTACGAAGCGGTTGCCCCTGGCGGGCTGCTGGTGTTCAGCACCCACGGTATCAAAGCGGCCGACTTTGATCATGTGACGCTGGACGAGGACGGCTATTTTTTTGCGGCTTCCAGCGAGTCCACTGCCATCGACGAGCAGGAATACGGCACCACTTTTACCTCAGAGGCGTTTGTCCTTGCGCGCATTGCCGAAACAGTGGGGGCCGACAGGCTGGTGCACAAGGCACCAGTTCATTTCTGGAACCACCAGGACGCTTACGTGCTGCGCAAACCGTGAAAGGAGCACTTGGGTGGAGCGTTGGCAGTGTGGCCAAGCAGCCCAGACTGCTTGCAACATGGTGCTGCTGCGGGAACGTAGGAAGCGATGGAGCACAGTGCTATCCCTGGAGAAGCAATGAACAATAGTTGGTGGTTAAAGTTGCAGGAGCGGCTGTGGGGTATGGCGCCATGGGATGCAGAGCGCATCAGTGACGAGTGGTTTCGGGCGCATTTCGATTACGCCGCCAACGTGGTCCACCAGTGGATGGGCAGCGCGCTTGATATGCGCACTGCAAGACTGCTAAATTTTGGCTGCGGCGATGGCATTACCGATTTGTCTCTGGTGCTGCGTCACGGCGCTACCGCCATTCATGGCATCGATATTCGCAGGGAATACACCAAACTGCCGCGCATTGCCCGCGAGCAACTGGGCATGCGTCGTATCCCGGCTGCGCTGACGTTTGAGACCATCGCGCCGGGCGCGCGCCTGTCGGATCGCCATTCGGGTATCGATGGCATTATGAGCTGGTCTACTTTCGAACATGTGCAGCGCGACCAGTTGCTGCCGATCTTGCAGGATCTGCACGCCTGTTTACGCCCGGGGGGGGTGTTTTTCTTGCAGATCGAACCGTTGTTCCATTCACCCTATGGCTCGCACCTGCGCCGCTATGACGAAGTGCCGTGGCACCATTTGCTGGTGCCCGAAGAGGTGCTGTGGTCCACCATCGAAGCCCACGAAGGGCCGATCAACGCGGAGGAAGTCGATTTTGGGTTTGCTGACTTTGGCGTCGACGGCTACAAACGCTTCGTGTTCAAGGAGTACCAACAGCTCAACCGTTTGACGGCGGATGAACTGGTGGATCTTGTGCGTCAGGCTGGTTTCGTGGTGGAGCAACAGGAGCGACGCAGCGTAGACCTGCTGCCACCGCAGCAATTACTTGTGCAATACAGTGAATCAGTGCTGCGCAACAATGAGATTTTTTTGCTGTTGCGCAAGGGTGCTTAGGAAGACAAGTCGTTCACGAGGGTTTGCGTGCCATGACTACAAAGCCATGTGCGGGCTGGCCCTTTTGGGTACGCAGTACGGTGTTTTCGACTTCCACCACAAATCCGGCATCCCGGCACAGGCTCTCGACATGGCTGCGCTTGTGGACGTACCGTTCAGTAGACCGATTCAGGACGAGGTCAGGTCCATCCTCTGGCCCACTTTCGCATGAGAAAAACAGTCTTCCACCTGGCACCAGGGTGCGCCACACTGCGGGAATGACTTTACTCAAGTCGCCCACATACACGCAGACATCCAGTGCAACGACTACATCGTAGGACGTAGCTTCAGCCTCGCTGAGTGCGTCGTGCAGGTCCGCGACGGTCAATGTGTCGTACAGGTTGTAGCGGCGTGCCTGATCAAGCATTTTTGGGGATAAATCCACGCCCGCCAGGCGACCTTGTAGTCTGCCCAGTTGGGCCCCCAGCAGTCCTGTTCCGCAGCCTAAGTCGAGCAGGTTGAGCTTTCTGTCCGGATAAAAAGCGATGATTTTCTTGGCAATCTGCTGTGGCAACCTGTAGTTCAAGCCCTGGACCAGCTGGGCGTCGAAAAAATGTGCAGCGTTGTCGAAAAGTTGCCGGTTGAGTTCGGTGGGCTGGTGTGCTGGAGTTTGTCCTTGTGCGCGCTCTTCGTAGTAGGCGTAGACGGGATTGGTGGGGTCGAGCGCTCGCAGATGGGCTGTTGCGAGAGCAGCTTCTTCCAGACGCCCTGCTATCAAGAGCATGTGCATGCGCCCTTCGAGCGCTGCGCGATCCTCGGGAGAGTCTGCAATGAGCCCGTCCCAGAGAGCAAGGGCCTCGTCATACTGCTCCATCTGACCCAGGGCGGAGGCAAGCATCATTCGCAACTTGGCATCGGAGGGTTGCCGGGTCAGGCCTTGCCGGATACGGCGCACGGCGAGGGCGAAGTCACCAGTGAGTTGTGCGACGTCAATTGCACCGTCCAGCACGACGCGGCTCTCGCTGTCAAGTTGAAGCGCTGTGGCGGCGTTCTCGCTCGCTTCTTCATACTGACCCTGTCTGGCCTGCAACTGCGCCAGCACAATAATTCCGGGAGCCCAGTTGGGTGCGAGCGACAGCCCGGTTTGCATGAGTTGAAACGCTCCGGCCACATTGCCAGCTTTTTCTGACATGACCCCTGCCATCATGTATACGCGTGGGTCGTTGGGGAATTGGGCTCGTGCTTGATTGAGCGCGTCGGCAGCCTGAGCAAGTTGGCCTTGCTCTATCAGCGTGCGGGCGGCTTCGATGAGCGGAAGGTTGGGGTCGGAAATACTGTTCATGGTGGTGATTGAAGTAATTTACTTTTGCAGCCAATTCTTGATTCGACGCTGCCAGTGCGCAGGAATACGGCGGGCTGCAGTGCGCAGCAGAGGGAGCGAACGCAGGTAAGCGAGTGCGTTCAGTGCCTCAGAACGTGCTGACGCGCCCCTGGGTGCCAGGTATTGGGCTAGCAACGCGGCAGCCAATGGTGGCTGCGCGTCTGCTTTTGCCGACATGCCCATCAAATAGTCGTGCTGGTATGTCCAGGGCGCGCTGCTATCAGGTACAGGTTGGGCGAACGTGGGTGCTGGCGGCAAGCCAGGCACGAAATGCTCGGCACGCAAAGCTGTGAAAAGGCGCACCCATTGCTTTCCTTCCTGGTCCCACGGACAAACCCAGCTCCAAGGCCTGCCAACAATGCGTTCTGCAAATGCGCCGATGTCCGGAACGGCCACCGGCAAGCCTGCCTGCAAAGCGGCGCTGAGCGTATAGCTGTAGGTCTCAGGCCAGAGGGCGGGGAACCAGACTATGTCGGGTTGCAGCCAAGCCAGCAGTCCCGGCAAGTCCTCGTCCTGGTAGGCGCCATGCACGGTAAGCCGTGCGCGTGGCTGGGTTTGCAGGTGGCGGTAGCCATAGCCGAGCAGATGGAACTCCACAGGCGCACCTGTTCTGGCGGCTTCCTGGGCCGCCGCTTCAAGCACGTCAGCACCCTTGATGGCACTGAGTGCGCCGAGGACCACCACTTTGAGTGGTGCGTCCGGGGCCATATTTTTGGCCGGCGGCAGTGGCGTTCCCCTGCTGCCAGGCGTGGCCATGTCCGTGTGGGGAATGGCCCGCACACGCGCACTGGGGGCAAATGCAGCGATGCGCCGTGCAGTGTCTGCGCTGGGGGCGATAACCAGGCGGGCGCTAGTCAAAAAGTGACGGTTGCGGTGTCGCCAGTCCGCCACCGTGCCGTTGCCCATGGGGGCGGGGTCATGCGGGGAGCAACAAGCGCATTGCCCAGGGGCGGGTTCCCCAGCAAATCGGTTATCGCTGCCCGTCAGGGAGATGTGAGCGCAATAGCTGTAGTAGTCGTGCGCGGTGAAGTCATAGTCCACCCCCAACTGTGCTGGCAGGTCCAGAACCAGCGGATCATGGCCAAGGATATGGTGGTAGTGGATATGCCGCACACCCAAGATACTGAGCACCTGAACGAGGTCTGCGAACTGGTCGGAGAGCCGGAACAAGAGTTCAAAGCCTTCATCCTTGCCAGCCAGTTCCAGGCGTACGCGCTGGTCTGGTGCGGGCGTGAGTGTGAGGAAGGTCGCTTGGTCACTCAAATGTTGCGCGAGTTCGCGCACATGGCGAAGGGTGCCGCCCGCCCTGTCGTGCAGCACAGCCAGCACGACGGGGCGTTGAGCCCGCTGTATGCGTGCCATATCCAGCGCGAGGCGATAGGGTTGCGCCGGATCTGCCTGCACAAATGCCATGACCTCGCGCTCGTAGCGGGGGTGCAGGCGTCGCAGGGTTTCCATGGCGGCCCGCTCGCGCGGGCTTTTGCTGTCGCCAAAGCTCACGCCACCGGTGTGCAGCACAAAGGTGTCTAGCAGATGGAGATTGCGCCAGCCCGCCTTTGCCGCACGTTGGCAGAAGTCGTTTTCTTCGCCGTAACCCTTGCCGAAGTTCTCTGTGTCAAACAGTCCCACCTGCTGCAGGCAGTCGCGGCGGATGTACATACAAAACCCGACACCGGTGGGCACGTCCACCACAGCGCCCGGATTGGTTTGCGCACACAGTGCGTCCAGCCGTGCCGTGTCGTAGTCCGGCGGCAAGGCGTTGTCCTTGCAAAAACGAGGGTAGCTGCAGATCGTGGCGTTGTTGGAAAACGGCGTAACCGAGCCTACCTTCTGGTCTCCGTAGGCTGCGCGGCGAATACGGTCGAGCCAATCATTGGCGACCTCAGTATCGCTGTTGAGTAGCAACACATCGTGGCTGTCGCTCAGCGACATGCCTCGGTTCACCGTTCCTACAAAGCCCAGATTTTCCGGGTTTTCCAGCAGCGTGATGCGGCTGTCTTGCTGTGCACGTTCCCGCAGCCATTCGGTGACTTCTGGTTCCGGGCTGGCGTCGTTGATGACGATCAGGCGCCAAGGCGTTTCGCATTGGCTTGCCAGGGCTGAATCAATACACAGTTGTGTATCGGCCAGCCCCCGGTATACGGGCACGATAACGTCCACAGGATGAGTGCTTGGCGCCAGTGGCACGGGTGCAGGCTTTGCGGGTTGCACGGTTGTCTGGACGCGGCCCAGCAATCGATCAATGTGCATCTTGGCGTGGACCAGGGGGCGGGTGGCTCTGAACACGGTGGAGTTTTCTATGGTCTTGAGGTGGTCGGCCAGTGCTTGGTAGTCCTTGTTCAGGCGAGTAGCTTCCTGCTGCCACATGGCGCGTTGCTGTGCAAGTGCCTTATTGCTTTCTTCTAGAAGGCTGGCTCTGCCACTCACCGCCTGTAGTTGGTTCTGCTGTTGCTCTATCCGGCTCTGCGCATCACGGGCACGGCTCTCCAGTAGGTCGATGCGGTCTCCCAGCGGTTTTACCGTACTGGACAGCGCCAGATAGTCGGCAGACATGGGCCAGCCCAGTTCAACGTCCAGCCGCGCGCCCGAGAGGCTGGCAGACGCAAAAGCCTCGGCGGGGATGGGCAGCTCCAGCCAGGGGTCAGTGCCGGTGAGAAGTAGCAAGCTTGCGCCGGACGCTGGTGGCATAGGGGCTTGCCAGGCAATTTGGCTGTGGGGGGTGGACGCCAGCAAGGTGCGGCTGGAGGCGTCTGCCGACCACTGCCAAAGTGCATCGCCTTGCTCGTTGCGCAGGGTGATGCCGTACAAGTGCAAAAAACCAGCTCGGTCTGCTGGGTCGAGTCTGAGCCGTGTGATGGCCTCGCCAACTGCGGGTATTTGAAAGCTTACGGTTTGATGCTCGGAGCCAATGACGCCAGTGGCGCTGAGCTTGTCACTTTCCGCATAGCCATCATGTCGCCCTATATACAGCTGTGCGGTGAAGAGTGCGTTTGCAGCATCAAGGTCAGTGGGAGCGTGTTCGGCGATCGGCACATAGGTCACAGGCCGTGCAATGCCTATGAACTGGTAGGTCAGGGCATCGGGAATACCGAGCAGGTAGCGGGCGACATTGGGTGGCAGGCGATCAAAGGCCACCTGAAATTCCGAGTCGGGCAATTGCCTGGTGATGGTATCGACAGCGTCCAGATCCCAGCGCTGTTCGGACAGAAACCTCACTAGCGAGCGGCGCGTGAAGAATCGCAGGTGGGTGCGATCGAGCAGGCCTTCCTCTCGGTAGCGGAACTCCCCTTCCAGTAATTCAGCCAGAAGCCCGCTGTAAGCGGCATTGGGCACCGATATGAGTAATCGGCCTTCTGGCGTTAGGAGTTCGCGGCACATCTGCAAAACAGACTCTGGCCGCTTGAGGTGTTCCAGAACATCGGCGCAAACGATGTAGTCATATTGCTTGGTACCGAACATGCTGAGCAAGTCGGCTGTCTCTAGGTCGGCCACCTCCACCTGTCGATAGTGGGGTTGGGCATGCGCAGCCTCTGCTTGACTGAGGGTGACACCATCCGTCGTGCAATCGCGGGTTTCCTTGAGATATTGCCCAAGAGCTCCGCTGCCACACCCCAGATCCAGCACGCAGGCGCCGCGCCTGATCAGGCCGGCCAGGACCGACAGCGAAGTGCGCTCCCCGTCTGCGATGGAGCGCAAATACACGTGCAGATCGTCAATAGAATTCGTCATCCGGCGATTATGACGGGCCAGATACGGCGACTTCGCACGCTCCGCAGGGGACAATACCGGTCGATGTCAGTCATTCAGCCTTTGTTTCAGCCTGGTTTGGTGGTCTCTGTGGTCAGTCACGGACACGGCGACATGGTCCATGCTCTGTTGCTGCAGTTGGCCCAGGTTTCGGCAGCCTCCATATCCCGCGTGGTGCTGACGCAGAACCTGCCAGAGCCGGAGCCCGTTCCTCCGGCAGGAGGCTGGCCATTTGAATTGTTGCGTGTAGTCAATGAGGCACCCCTCGGGTTCGGCGCCAATCACAATCGGGCTTTGGCCACAGTCACTGAGCCGTTTGTGTGCGTTCTCAACCCCGACGTGATGCTGGTAGGCCACGAGGATCCCTTCCAAGTGCTGGTTTCAGCGTGCTGTGCGCCGAACATCGGTTGTGCGTATCCTGTTCAGATCGATCCAGAGGGGCGGGTACAGGGCAGTGAGCGCGAAGTTCCCTCTCCCGTTGCGCTTTTGCGCCGCAGGCTTATGGGCCGCCAGGAGATACGGGTGGATTGGGTAAATGCTGCCTGCATGGTTTTGCCTTCTGCCGTTTGGCGCTCCTTGGGCGGGTTCGATGAGCGCTATTTCATGTACTGCGAAGATGTGGACCTTTGCCTGCGATTGCGGTTGCGTGGGCTGCATTTGGCCAAGGCGCCGGTTCGGGTCATTCACGCTGGGCAGCGTGCCAGTTCGCGTAGCCTGAAGCATCTGGGCTGGCACGTCCAGAGTCTTTGGCGTTTGTGGCATTCGCCAGTCTATGCCCGCGCGCTACAGTTTCTAACCTCGGCGTCAGCTGACAAAGGTACCATCGGCGCTCCATGATTTGGTTGTCTGTGGTCGGTTTTTTGGTAGCGGCGCTGGCTGCGGGGCTCATTGTGAGATGGGGGCGGGAGCATGCGGCGGTCTACAGCGATTCGATGCCCCAGCGCTTTCACCTCGGACATGTTCCTCGATTGGGCGGCGCGGCGTTGGTGATGGGTACGTCCGTAGGGTGGGCGTTGGGCGTACTGCAGTCCGTCTATTGGGGCGACCCAGGCTCCCTCCGGCTCGACTTTTGGGTGGCTGGCTGGCTGGTGGTCGTGCTTCCCGCAGTGATCGGCGGCATTGCGGAAGACCTTACCCAGCGCCTTTCAGTGCGTTACCGCCTCACTTTGACCGGGGCATCTGGCGCATTGGCGGTATGGCTTTTGGGTATCAATCTGCCACGCCTGGGTTGGCCCTGGCTTGATGCTGTCCTGGTTGCCGCCCCCTGGCTTGGCATCGCCATAGTCGTGCTGGCCGTCGCAGGCCTGCCCCACGCCTTCAACATCATCGACGGCTACAACGGGCTGGCTGGAATGGTTGCCTTGATCGTGTGCCTCGCCTTGGCGCACGTGGCGCTGCAGGTGGGTGACCGGGCACTGGCGGCGCTGCTGGTATCCACTGCCGCAGCCACAGGCGGTTTTTTGGTCTGGAACTACCCGCGCGGCATGTTGTTTGCCGGAGATGGGGGGGCCTATGTGTGGGGCGTGGTGATTGCCATGGCCAGCATCTCGCTGGTGCAGCGCAATGCGGACGTATCGCCTTGGTTCCCGATGCTTCTGCTGATCT
>NZ_QAIM01000101.1:0-7349 GCF_003061035.1 Acidovorax sp. HMWF018 | reverse complement strand
CTATAGTTATCCACAGCTGGTTTCTAATGGAACCAGCTTTAGCCCCTGGTCAATGTTCGACTGGCACTGCTGATCACGTTTGCACTGGCACTAACAAACCGCCAAATAGGAGCATTTATTCCGCAATTCGGAGTCGCGGGACGCTTCCCCCGCAGAGCCAACCTCAGTTGTCAAAGCTGGTCGGCCTCCATGACCCCTACGAAGTTCGAGATTTCGATGACGGGCACAGCAGCCCAGATGAAGTTCCTCCGCACTACGACTCGTGGCCAGTCGCGTCCCGTTCGTTCAAGAGCGACTGCAGTCGTAGATCACTTGCATCGAGCGATTGCACACGCCCGTTGAGCAGAACGGTTGTTGAAACACCCGCCTGAACGTTCTTGGTTATGGCGTCACGGACAGCCTGTTTGGCCAACTCTTGCAGTTGGGCGGTAGTCAGGCCGAAGGCTAACGAATGCGCTTTGTTCACATAGTGCAGCTTATGTCGTTGGTACAACGCAGTCAAGGCTATTCCAATTATTTTAGTTCTGACCCCCTGCGCAGAGACGTACACCAATAAATTATGCTATCGCTGGCATGAGACAAATAAGCCCATGGTGATATGCGCAACTAAATAATGTAGGACTGATACTCAATCAATCACAGAACCTATGAAGGATGGGAAAAGCGTTCTTTTGCTCCTCCTGTCGATTCAATTTGATTCCTAAAAACAACGAGGCTCAGCTTTCAATCAAAGAGCGTCATTGCGAAAGTGTTTCCGCTCCCAACGAGCCTGCATTTTTGAAAATGTGGAGCCCACTAGCAGAAGCAGACCGAACAGGCTCATTCCGACAGCAACAGGATTATTAAAGAACTCGGTCATCGTTATATCCGCAATCGACTGTAGAGAAAACACGTTTCAGGAGGCTCTGCTCAGCAGTTTTTGAGAGAAATGGAACATATAGCTGCTACTGCCTGGCCTTAAGGGGCCCGATATATCAACTTGCGCTTTCCCAAATGCTCTATTGGCGTGAAGGAAGCTGATTTTACCAACTCGACACCAGTTGACAGCGTGTACAGCAGAGCCGGCTCATACATATTAGGTTCTTCAGCCTCCCATAAAGCTATGAGATCCTCAAAATGCCAAAATTTTGAATCATGCATGTATCCAGGTGACATTACCCTCACGCGAACCACAATATAGCCTTGCAAAGAACCTTGCTTCACAAAGTCGAGCAATAGGTCTTCATTCGACAAAAAAATGTTCTTCATGCCTCCGCCAATGCTTTCTGTACGGTACTCAACAAAGAAGTATGGTCGTACAAAACTTAGACTAGCTATTGGGGCTCTTCGGCGGGAGACTCTAGCTAGCCCAGCAAGCACACTGCGAAAGTAAGAAATCATTGGTTAAGCAAAATTTGAACACTATAGATTGTAGCCCTATTGTGTTCAAAGTCTCCTAATCGCGGAGATGGAAGCTCATTCAAATGCGTTGAACAATATCGCCATGGCTCTGCGGGTAATCCGTCGCGCACGGGGGTACACCCAAGAGGACTTCTCCTCTGTTTCAAGTCGAACCTACATCAGCAGTCTAGAGCGAGGCACCAAAAGTCCCACGTTGGGAAAAGTGGAGCAGATCGCCACCGCTTTGAACGTCCATCCCCTGACCCTGCTCGCAATTTCATTTGCCACTTCTCCATCGCTAGATGACGTCTCGGTTGTTTTGGCCGAAGTCCAGAAAGAAGTCGCTGCGCTTGGCCTGCCTAGCGGGGGCGGTGGCTGACTGTTGATTTCCCCAAAACTAACCCGCCATTTCCATCTCGATCTGACCCACCCTGGTTCGTGAACTTCATGCTCACGTTGTGGATAAGTTCTTGGTTGTCTTCTCCTTTTTGGTGGGTCTGTGGCTGCTGTGCCGAACTGTTCTTGAACCGGTAGCTGTCGTTACCGGTTTCCAGAATATGGCAGTGATGCGTGATGCGGTCCAGCAGCGCCGTGGTCATCTTGGTATCTCCGAACACATTGGCCCACTCACTGAAGCTCAGGTTGGTGGTTATCACGACGCTCGTGCACTCGTACAGCTTGGGACAGCAGGTGGAACAGCAAAGCTCCTCCTCACGTACGGAACGGCAGGTAGCCTTCGTGATTGACGTGTTGCCCGCCGTATCGTGGGCTGGCGGGTAAGCAGTTCAATGCGCACGGACTTCGTGCTCGATGCACTGGAGCAAGCCCTTTACATCTGGCAGCCTGAGCGCGATGGAAGCTTGATTTGCCACAGTGACCGCGGGTCGCAATGCGCCAGCATTCGGTACTCTGAAAGACTGGCTGAAGCGAGCATAGAGACTTCCGTGTGCAGCAAGGGCGCCAGCTATGACAACGCCTTGGCCAAGACCATCAACGGTCTCTACAAGGCCGAGTTAATCCATCACCGCGCGCCATGGAAAACAAAGGAAGCCGTGGAGTTCGCCACGCTCGAATGGGGGTCATAGTTTAACCACCATCGCCTGCTCGAACCCATAGGGTACGTCCCACCGGCAGAAGCTGAGGCAAACCACTACCGGTAACTCGCCAGTCAGGCCACTGCGGAAGTGGGCTGACTTAAACCAAACAGCCTCCGAGAATCCCGGAACGATTCACCTCGAACTGCATTACTGGCGCTATTGCTTCTAGAGCACTCTCAAAGATGCCTTTGTCGTCCATTTTTTTGAATGTCCACGTTACGTGGACATAATTAATATGCGAACAACATAAGAATGCAACCATTTTCCAGCCGGGGTATTGAGTTGAAGCGGCAGAAATTGGTTCGTCTCCGGCCACAACGTACGACGCCAGCCAGCGCTGGCTAACTGGACGTAGCTCCATACTCCTCGATAAACTGAGCCAGCGCTTGGGCCGTTGGCTCTCCCCACAACTGTTTGGCGTACCAAGGCGCAAAAATGCCACGGACTGCAGCGCTATCAAGCCCCTTGTCCAGCTTTAACGTCTTGTTGGCGTTCTGTGACTTGAACGCCTCGAATAGAGCCTTGCGCTCGCTATCGTCAAGTTCTTTGTAGACCCCAAGGGCCTCAATAGCCCTGGCGGCAAGAAATCGCTCCATCACACTGCGACCGCTCGCCTTGCTAGACGAGGGGGCAGCCTTGGGTGATGCCAGTGCAGGTACAGGAGTCGGGTTACGCACCAAGTCCTGGAGCGTCCAGCGGAAGTAGCCTGCTGGGGTCTCCAGCGGGGTCATTCCCTTCGACTCTGCGCGTGCCTCCACCCGAGAAATGGCCGTGCGCAGGAGGTCGTCACTGTGTTGCGCGACCAAGTCGCTGGCGTCCGCTTGGCTGAAACCGAATTTCATCACCCTCGTCATGAGTTCCGTGTCGATGATGGGCGGCGCCGGGAATTCAAGCTGGGCTTGCTTCGTCTGCTCGACCTTGAACTGCAGCTTCTCGACGCGCCGGCCGTTCTTGTGCTCAATCAGTTCGATGTTGATGTCAGTGAGCGCGTTGATTTCAGCGATGGCGGGCCTCAGGGTGTCCCGCTTGAAGTACTTGTAGACGGGCGGTGTCGACTCAGATATAGGATTGCCTGTGATCACACCGTACCAGTGCTCATAAGTCTGGACGAAAGTCACCTTGGATGGATTAGTCGCGTAACGACGGCAGATTTCATACAAAGCAAGGGCAGACCCTGACTTGAGCGAGCTTTGGTACACGATCGAAAGCCGTGTGTAAGTGCTAGGCGCCATCACCTGCTCGTGCACCTCAGGAGGAAAAGCGAATCCAAACCACACCTGCCCTGCATGCTTGTTCAGCCCAGCGGGATTAACCAAGGTGACCGAAGAGACCAGTCGCTCACTCGTCCACTGTCGCTCGTTCTCCATGAGCAGCTTAATGTTCTGCATTTCCTCAAGCTGCTTCTTCAGGTACTGCACATCCTTGCTGTCGTAGGCCGCATCCCGGGCAAGGTCAGAAAGCGGAATCCAGAAGTACTTCTTGGCTGCAGCGGTGTTGATCGGTGCATTGAGCCCAGGAACCTTCATCTCCTGGGCGTGGTACATCATCACATTGAATACCTTACGAGAGAGCAGCGAGAGATTGCCTTCTACGACCCGCAATCCAATAGCCTCATTGGTCTTGCGAAACTCCCTCACATCGCTGGCGTCGATCGTGATGACCTCCCCAGGTTTCGCCTTGCTCTTCCTCGCCATCGGCATCGACCTTTCCTGACCGGTGCTTGGTGCGCGCTGCCATGCGACCGGATCTATCGGTGAAATTTTGGCGCGATTCTCTCACCTTTCGATGGAAGCGTCGAGGGTTCACCTTTGTATCGGTTTGTGGCCTCATCACCTTTTCGTAGGTGATGAGGCAAGCCTACGCTGGGCTGCAGACCGCTCATTCGGCCGACCCGATCATTAGGTGGAAGCTAGCTCGCCAAGAAAACGTTCATGAGCTCTAGGCGAGTTCAAGGAGCTACCGTGTCGCCCGCTCCCCGTAGAAGCTCACCTTTGCGCACTTTGCCCCTGAATCCACTCACTTATGGTCCCTGTTAATTCTCACCATAGATGTTGCCTGTCCCCGGGGGCACTCACCTCTCTCCCCGTATTGGCTCACCTTGGTCCCCGAATCCACTCACCTCACTAGGCGGAAAACCGCGTGGGGCTTAGGTTTTGCGATGTTTAAATTGTATTTAAGGTTTCCAAGGATGTTCAATACAAAGAATCCTCAATAGCGTGGATGCCTAACGAGTGAATTCCAATGCAAAACAGCCAGTTCACCAGAGTCCAGAAGGAATTCGACCATGCCCAATTGCCCATCAGTAGAGCATCACTCCCTTGCTCCCTGTAAAAGCTCACCAGACGAGGTCAAATCGAAAACGACTCCTGCCCCTCTCCCCAGCCACAATCAGAATCGCCTAGATTCATCAGGCCCCCCCGTAAAGGCTCACCTATACCCAATCTTTACAGGAAGCCGTGCGGGCTACGCATAGTGGAACCTCATCCGCGCTGGTCCCTGATGAGACTCACCTTTGTGTGCAAGATAGCTTTTAAATACTCTTCCCTGTGTGTGAGTGCACACATTCTAGATGCTGGAATCTCATTAGGGCGCCATTTCTAGTCCCTGTGGAGTCTCACCTTTGAGCCTTTACATGCCCTTTGGCTCGATGAAGTAGGCATCCATATGGCGCTTTTTGGGAGTTTCGGGGTGATGATCCGCCGAATGCAGACTGCATACATTTCGCTCCGGTTTCCGGGCCTGGCTTTAGCCCCCGTAAAAGCTCACCTTAATACATATCGGGGTGTTCGAATGCTTCCCCCGGTCCTTCGCGCTGACGATTGCGACGGGTCCCTGAAAAGGCTCACCTTTTGAGGATTGGCAAGCGCAGGTCGCTCTGGCACTGCACTCCGGCGGTGGAGACGGATTGGTAGGCCGACTGCTGAAACAACGGTGGAGCGGCACTCCCCGTAAAGACTCACCTTAGAAAGAAGAAGGGACCGATACGGGCTATCAAAGGTCTCGGTTTAAGGCGGGAAGGACAGTCACCCCCTTTTCGCGTCCCTAAAGAGTCTCCAGTCCGTTCTATGGGCCCTTGGTCCTCTTCGGGAGCATTGTTCGCTCCCTGTAGAGGCTCACCTTTTGGCCGACATCTTGATCAGTCAAACAGACCGAAACGGCTTCTGAGTTCGGCAACGAGTGCTGCCCTCTCCTTTGGATCGGCAAGCACGACCTCAAGTGAGACCTTTCCTGAGTCCCATTCTTTGAGGAATCCGATCTGTTGGCCAGTGTGTTGGATCTTGTATTGGCGCGATGTTTCTTTAGGCTTGCGTTTATCGCCAGTATCGAGTTTTGCGCGTATGGCTCCGACCTCACGCGACGACAGATCTTCTTCGATGATGCGATTTACCAATGCAAGCACTTCTATCTCGCTCACCTTCTTGGCAGCAAGCGTGATCTCATACCCAACGAATACGCCAAACTTCTCTGGCCGATCGCGCATTCGGTCGAGCACAGCAGTCGGAAGGCTCAGCAACGCAATGGTCTTGTTCACCGTCGAGAGCGACACTCCCAAGAGCTCAGCGATTTGCAACTCAGTTTGCACTAAGCCTTTATCAAGCAATTTTCTCCACGCGAATGCATTGTCTAAGGGACTTTGCGCGCTACGCTCCTCATTGAGCACCCAACTCACGCGATAGAGCTCGAGATCACCTTCGTGTGGGCGAATCACCAGGTCGATGCTGTGTTGACCAGCTGCAGCGAGCGCCTTCTTTCGATAGTGGCCATCGATCAGCAAGTAGTCACCTGGTATGGTCGGATGCGCGATCGCAGACGCTGGAACGAGTTGACCACGAGTTGCAATTGACGCCGCCAGCTCCTTGACGATGTCAGGGTCATAGATGTGACGGGCATTCAGTGGGTTTTCGTGCACTCTATCAAGAGGAGCTGCCACAATTCGCTGCTGCGCTGGACCAGTATTTTCAGCGCTGAAAGTCCGACCAGCCTGTGCCTCATCGAGGACGACTTGGGGGGGGGGCACACCTCCAAGGCCACCTGGACGCTCGGAAAGCACGGCATCTGCCGCTGCAAACCGCGCATTTACATCCCGCTTTTCAGCCGAAAGGGACGCTCGCATTGCAGCTTTGCGGTCGACTTTGGAAATCATCTTTTGTCCTTAATTTTTGCGCGAAGGAAGGTGCAAAAGGTGAAGCACTTCCTCTGCCATCAACTCCACCTCTTCCATTGCAACTGTGGCGCGTGGCACTTGATGAACGGTTGACCCCAGAATCTGGGCTTCTCTAAACGCCGCTCGCGAACCTAGGGACGTTTTTAGAAGAGGAAATTCTTTATCTTCCTCCAATAATTCAATTAGCTCTTTGGCTAGTGAAGTCGAGCGCTGGACCATGTTAGCAACGACTCGTGCGACGAGCTCTTCGTTGTTGGCCTGTGCTGCCTCCGCCAATTTTTTGGCAGACTCCGCCGCCCAGATATCCGCCGGACTCGGGACCAGCGGTATGAGAGCCAAGTCAGAGATCAACATGGCCGACGTGGGGGCTGCAGAATTCATTGCCGGTGGGCAATCTACAAAAATCACATCAAATTTATCTATGTGATTTTTTACTTCTCTGTGCATCTTTCCTTCCATAGGAGCAAGACTAATCACAGAAGCTGGAAATGGCCGCTCTTCGGGGGCGGCACTTGCCCAGCGGCTTGCAGTCCCCTGCGGGTCCATATCTACGACAAGTGATGAATATCCGCGAAGCCCGAATGATCCAGCGAGGCTCATCGCAATGGTTGTTTTTCCACACCCGCCCTTTTGGTTAAACACGGTGACCACTTTTGCTGTCATTGCCTGCTCCTGATAGGTTGGCAGACTTTCAGCGCTGAAAGTCT
>NZ_QAIM01000625.1:0-1490 GCF_003061035.1 Acidovorax sp. HMWF018 | reverse complement strand
GGGTAGCCGTCGGCGTAGCCACAGGCGGCGATGCCAATGGTGAGCGGGCCGTCGGCCGTGAAGCGCGAGCCATAGCCCACGGTGTCGCCCGCCTGCAGCTGCTGGGTGGCGATAAGGCGCGTGGACAGCGTCATGGTGGGTTGCAACCCCCAGTGGCCGGCATGGTGCTCGGGGAAGTCGGGCGCACTGCCATAGACCACGATGCCCGCGCGCACCCAGTCGGCGCGCACGCCCGCATCCTGCGCGTGGCGCAGCGTGGCGGCACTGTTGCTCAGGCTGCGCTCGCCAGGCAGGTCCTGCGCGGCGGCGTTGAAGGCCGCCATCTGGTGCGCAATGCCCCGCGGGCCATCCGCGTCGCTGAAGTGGGTCATGAACGAAATCTCGTCCACCTGCGGCAACGCATTGAGCCGGGCCCACGCGGCGCGGTAGCGCTCGGGCGTGAAGCCCAGGCGGTTCATGCCCGAATTCATCTTGAGGAACACCCGGTGCGGCACCTGGGTCTTGTGCGCGGCCAGCATGTCGATCTGCTCGTCGCAATGCACCGCATGCCACAGGCCCAGGCGCGAGCACAGCTCCAGGTCGCGCGGCTCAAACACGCCTTCGAGCAGCAGGATGGGCCCGCGCCAGCCCAGGTGGCGCACGCGCTCGGCCTCGGCCAGGTCCAGCAGCGCAAAACCGTCGGCGCCGCGCAGGCCCTCGTACACCCGCTCGATGCCGTGGCCATAGGCGTTGGCCTTGACCACCGCCCACACCTTGGCGTCAGGCACCGACTGGCGCACGCGCGCGAGGTTGTGGTGCAGGGCCGTGGTGTGGATGGTGGCAGCAATGGGACGGGGCATGGGACAGACCTGATGGAGCGAGGGATTTACCGGGGGACCAGCGCCGGATTCTGGCACTGTGGCCGTTTATCCGCGTGATATAACCGCCTGTCCCTCGCTACGATTCTTCACATTTACCAGGGCATCAGCCCAACTGATGCTCTCACCAGCCATTCGATGAAGCGCGGTTTTTACACCATCATGTCGGCGCAGTTTTTCAGCTCGCTGGCCGACAACGCACTCTTCGTAGCCGCTGTGGAACTCCTGCGCACCGGAGGCGCCCCCGAGTGGCAGCGCGCGGCCCTGGTGCCCATGTTCGCATTGTTCTATGTGGTGCTGGCGCCCTTCGTCGGCGCCTTTGCCGATGCGCTGCCCAAGGGCAAGGTCATGTTTGTCAGCAACGCCATCAAGGTGGCGGGCTGCCTGATGATGCTGTTTGGCTCGCACCCGCTCATGGCCTACGCCGTGGTGGGGCTGGGTGCTGCGGCCTACTCGCCCGCCAAGTACGGCATCCTGACCGAGCTGTTGCCCGCGTCCCAGCTCGTCAAGGCCAACGGCTGGATCGAGGGCCTGACCATTGCATCGATCATCCTGGGCGTGCTGCTGGGCGGCCAGCTGGTGGGGCAGCAGCTGTCGGGCATGCTGCTGGGCTTTGACTTCCCCGTGATCGAC
>NZ_QAIM01000624.1:0-13541 GCF_003061035.1 Acidovorax sp. HMWF018 | reverse complement strand
TGTCTTGATCTGCGGCCATTGCCAAGGTCTGCTGCTTCATCTGCGGATAACGTTTGACCCCTCTCAATGGTGGACCTTAATCAGCGTTGCCCTAAAAGATATAGCAACTGCGCCTTGGCCTCAGGCCATTCGCCGGCACGCATGCTGTACATCACCGTGTCGCGGATGGTGCCGTCGCGGCGCAGCGCGTGGCCGCGCAGCACGCCGTCTTTCTTGGCGCCCAGGCGCTCGATGGCGCGTTGTGACGCAAAGTTGTAGTTGTCGGTGCGCCAGCCCACCACATGGCAGCCCAGCGTGTCGAAGGCGTGGCCCATCATCAGCAGCTTGGCGGTGGTGTTGACGTGGGTGCGCTGCACGCTTTGGCAGTACCAGGTGTAGCCAATTTCCACGCGTTTCACAGCCGGCACGATGTCGTGGTAGCTGGTGGAGCCCAGCACTTTGCCGGTGGCGTCTTCCACCACGGCAAAGGCAAAGCGGTTGCCGTCCTCGCGCATCTTGAGCGCGGCTTCGATGTACGCGCGGGTGTCCTGCGGCTCGGGCACCGAGGTGATGCGCAGCTTCCACAGCTCGCCATCGGCGGCTGCGGCCCGCAGGCCTTCTTCATGGGCCAGCGCCAGCGGCTCCAGGCGGACTCCGCGATCGCGCAGCGTGACAGGTTCTACAAAAGCCATGGGTCTTTACCCCTTAATCATCAATCCTTGGACGGTTGGCTGCGGCGGCTGTTCTGCCAGCGCCGCGCCGCATGCAGGCCCAGGCCGCCACCGATACCCACCAGGGCGATGCCCACCAGGCTGCCGGTGCCGTAGCCGGGCGCGAAGATATCGAGCCCCAACAGCTGGCCCAGCCAGAAGCCCAGCAGGGCGCCCCCCACAAAGCCCACGGCATCGGCGACGCCGTGGGCCAGCAGCTGGCGGGTGTCGTCGTTGCTGTTGCCGTTGCTCACTCAGCGGTTCCTCTGGTTCATGAACACCAGCTTTTCAAACAGGCTCACGTCCTGTTCGTTCTTGAGCAGCGCTCCCACCAACGGCGGCACGGCCACCTTGTTGTCGGCGCTTTGCAGGGCGGTGAGTGGAATGTCTTCGGCCACCAGCAGCTTGAGCCAGTCGATCAGTTCGCTGGTCGAGGGCTTCTTTTTCAGGCCCGGCAGGTTGCGCACGTCATAAAACGTCTTCATCGCCACGCTGAGCAGTTCGCTCTTGAGCGTGGGGAAGTGCACGTTGATGATCTGCCGCATCGTGTCGGCCTCGGGGAACTTGATGAAGTGGAAGAAGCAGCGGCGCAGGAACGCATCGGGCAGCTCCTTTTCGTTGTTCGACGTGATGAACACCAGCGGGCGGTGCTTGGCCTTGATGAGTTCACGCGTTTCGTAGCAGTAGAACTCCATGCGGTCGATTTCGCGCAGCAGGTCGTTCGGGAATTCGATGTCGGCCTTGTCGATCTCGTCGATCAGCAGCGCCACGGGGCGGTCTGCCGTGAAGGCCTGCCACAGCACGCCCTGGATGATGTAGTTGCGGATGTTCTTCACGCGCTCGGCGCTGTCGCCGTCGTTGAGCTGGCTGTCGCGCAAGCGACTCACCGCGTCATATTCATACAGGCCCTGCTGGGCCTTGGTGGTGGACTTGATGTGCCACTGCAGCAGGGGCATGTCCAGCGCCTGCGCCACTTCCTCGGCCAGCATCGTCTTGCCCGTGCCGGGCTCGCCCTTGATCAGCAGCGGCCGTTGCAGCGTGATGGCCGCATTCACGGCGAGCATCAGGTCTTGGGTGGCGACGTAGTTCTGGGAGCCTTGGAATTTCATGGGGGAAAACACCGGATCGTTGATGAATGGGCTTGACAGGGCGCTGGCTATAATCGACGGCTGATCAGAGCCCAGAGCTGAACTTCCACGAGATTGTGCGCGCAAAATGAACAAAACGTTGACCACGCTATTTGCCCTGGCTGTCGCTTCCGTGACCGCCTTGTCCCACGCCCAGGAAGCCAAGGGCGACGTGGAAGCCGGCAAGCAAAAGATTGCCATGTGCATTGGTTGCCACGGCATCGTTGGCTACCAGGCCAGCTTTCCTGAGATCCACAAGGTGCCCATGATCTCGGGCCAGAGCGCCAAGTACATTGCGGCAGCGCTGGTCGCCTACCAAAAGGGCGAGCGCAAGCACCCCACCATGCGCGGCATCGCCGAGTCGTTGTCCGAGAAGGACATCGCTGACGTGTCGGCCTACTACGAACAACACGGCAAGACCGGTGCCGAACTGCCCGCCAAGCCCTCGCGTGAACCCAGTGTGCAAGTGGCCGAGCTGCTGAAGAAGGGCGCTTGCGTTTCCTGCCACGGCGACAACTTCGCCAAGCCCATCGACCCCTCTTACCCCAAGATCGCCGGCCAGCATGCCGACTACCTGTTTGTGGCGCTCAAGGCCTACAAGGTTGAGAAGAACGCCAACGTGGGTCGTGGCAACGCCATCATGGGCGGTGTGGCCAAGCAGTTCACCAACGCTGAACTGAAGGCCTTGGCCAATTACGTGAGCGGCCTGGACGGCGACCTGCACACGGTGCCCCAGTCGCGCTTCCGTTGATCAGCAGTCTGGCTGACTACAACAAAAAAAGCCCGCTTCGGCGGGCTTTTTGCTGGCTGGTTGAATCGTCAACGGCTGGCGGCCCATACCCCCAACGCCAGACATGTACAAGCCGTGACCGTCAGGCGCCATCGCAGCGGCAAGTACCACGTGGGAAGCAAGGTGCGCGCAGCCAGCCGGTGGTCTTGCACCAGGTGGGCTGCAAAGCCCGCGACCAGCAGCACGGCCCCCGCGGCGGCAGGCAATAGCGTGGCAGGCCAGGCCATCAACGATGGCACCACGCTCCATACAAAGCAGCGCGTGCGCTCTGGGGCGCTCAGCCCGCTTTGTGCCATGGCAAAGCCCCAGTGCAGCGCACCCACGAAACTCAGGATCACTGCGCCGTAGGCCAGCAGCGCCTCGCTCCACCACGGTGTACTGGGCGCCCACAGGCCCACGGCTGCCAGCGCCAGGAACGGCAGTAGGCCGCCGTATCCCAGCCAAGCCACTGCCGGCGGGACGGGGGCAGAGGAGGGCGGAGGCAAAGGTGGTGTGGGCGTATGGATGTGCGTCGACATGAAAGCCTCCAGATAGGTGTCCGCATTGTCTGGAAAGTGAGACTCCCGAGTGCCATGCATGGTTGTGTGTGCCAGCCAACCGTCCTTTCGCGAGTGCCTGAAGCCCTGCGCCTACAGAACTCTCCGGTATCGCCAGTTAAAATGTTGTTTGGGTGTCGGCGCCATGGTGGCTCGGCAGGTTCATGCGCTGGTCGGGCCGCCGCGCGGCTTTTCTGCGACCCATGAACTCCTCCCCCACCCTGATCCAGGTGGTTGGTGCCGTCCTGTTCGGCCTGGCCATTCTTCACACCTTCTCCACCAAGTATTTCGAGCACCTTGCGCACACGCAGCCCCGGCACGCGGGCATCTGGCATCTGCTGGGCGAGGTAGAGGTCGTGTTCGGCTTCTGGGCGATGGTGCTCATGCTGTTCATGTTCTCCATCAGCGGCAAGCAGGAGGCCACCGCCTACTTGGATTCGCGCAATTTCACCGAGCCACTGTTCGTGTTCGCGATCATGGTGATTGCCGCCACCCGGCCCATCCTGGAGTTGTCTGGGGCTCTTGTCCGGGCGCTTGCAGCCTTGTTGCCGGTGCAGCGCGGCATGGCCATGTACTTTGTGGTGCTGGCGTTCGTGCCTTTGCTCGGGTCGTTCATCACCGAACCTGCGGCGATGACGCTGGCCGCGTTGATGCTGCGGGACACGCTGTTCTCCCACCCCATCTCCAGCCGACTCAAGTATTCGACCATCGGTGTGCTGTTCGTGAACATCTCGATTGGTGGAACGCTCACTTCCTTTGCGGCGCCGCCCGTGCTGATGGTGGCTGCCAAGTGGAACTGGGACATCTGGTTCATGCTATCCAACTTCGGTTGGAAGGCGGCGGTGGCCGTGCTCGTCAATGCGGCCATCGCGATGCTGATCTTCCGCAACCAGTTGGGCCACATGGGCCGTAAGATGCCCGCCTCCGAGTCCCCCATGCCGTGGACCGTGACGGGCGTGCACCTTGCCTTCCTGGTGCTGGTGGTAGTGTTTGCCCACCATCCCGCTGTGTTCATGGGCCTGTTCCTGTTCTTCATGGGGTTCACCACGGCGTACCAGCGCTACCAAAGTCCGCTGATCCTGCGCGAGGCGCTGCTGGTGGCGTTCTTCCTGGCTGGGCTGGTGGTGCTGGGCGGCTTGCAGCAATGGTGGCTGCAGCCCGTGCTTATGAAGATGGATGCCAACGCTGTGTTTTTTGGCGCCGCTGCGCTCACCGCGTTCACCGACAACGCTGCGCTGACATACCTGGGCTCGCTGGTCGAAGGCCTGAGTGACGAGTTCAAGGTGGCCCTGGTGGCGGGCGCCGTCACGGGGGGCGGCCTGACGGTGATTGCCAATGCGCCCAACCCGGCCGGGGCATCCATCCTGAAGGAGAAGTTCTCGGACGGTGTCATCAACCCACTGGGCCTGCTGCTGGGGGCCTTGCCGCCCACGCTGGTGGCGGTGATGGCGTTTCGGGTGTTGTAGTTGATGGGCGGTCAGCGATCTGCCAGCACCGCCTGGCTGGTCATGGCCTCGCAGATGGCGCGGATCTGCGGGCGCATGAGCCGGGCCACCTCGTCGCGCCGGTGCGACTCCAGCCGCCCCGAGATCGCGGCCACGCTGATGGCGGCGATCGGGTTGTCTGGCGGAAAAGCGATACCGATGGCTGCTGTACCTGGTGTGACCACGCTGTCCAGAAACGCATAGCCCTTCTCGCGTCCCACCTTGATCGCCTCGCGCAGGTAGGGGGCTGTGACGAATCCGTACTTCTCGTATTTGGGCGCGTTGGCATCGATGATGGATTCGGCCTCGTCGGGGGGCAGTGCGCACAGGATCGCCAGCCCGCCCGCACCCACGCCCAGCGGGCGGCGAATGCCCACGTCCAGCGCCAGCGATTTGATGGGGTAGTCGCCCAGTGCGCGGTGGGTGCACACGGCCTCCAAGCCGCTGCGTTCGCTCAGGTAGATGGTGTCCTGGGTGACTTCGGCCAGCTTTTGCAGCGCGCTGTCGCACAGCTCCGACAGCCGGTAGCGGGGGCGTGCGAGCAATCCCAGCTCGTACAGCAGCGGGCCCAGGTAGTACTTGCGTGTGTGGGCGTCCCGGTCCACCAGGCCTTCGGCCTCCAGCCGGTGAAGCATGCGAAAGCAAGTGGACTGCGGCAGGCTGCTGGTGGCGGCGATCTCGCCGATGCGCATGCCACCTTTGCCACGAGACGCCACGATACGGAGCATCTGCACGACACGTTCGATGCTTTGAGTTCCTGTTTTTGAATTTCCACTATGTGGCGGTTTATTTGTCTCTGATGGGACTGCTATGGTGTTTTTATTCATATTGTCTTTGTAGTTTGTATCCACATAGTGGGCAATCTAGGGTTTACCCAGGCGATTGAGCTGTCGTTTGATTTTTTAATAAGTAATCAAACGATTTTTCAACTTCCACATAGTGGATAACTGGGTGAAGCCACATGTCTTACACGATGACTGAAAAGATCCTCGCCCGGGTTGCAGGGGTGCCTGCGGTCCGGGCGGGCGACGAGATCCTGGCCAGGCCGGATTTCGTGATTGCCTATGACTTTCCGGGCTACACGGATGTGTTCTTCAAGGAGGCCAAGGAGGACTTCGGTGTGGACAAGGTGCCCAGCCCCGAGCGCTTTGTGCTGTTCATCGACCACATGGTCCCGGCCGCCGCCCCCAAGGAGGAAGAGCTGCACAAGGTCACCCGCGCCTGGGGCAAGGAGCAAGGCGTGCCCGTGCACGAGCGCGAGGGCATTGGCCACCAGGTGTCGGCCGAGCTGGGCTACGCCACGCCGGGTGCATTTGCGGTGCATTTCGACGGGCATGTGAGCCAGCTGGGTGCGTTCGGCACGTTGGCCATTGGAGCGCGCAAGAGTGTGCTGGAGACCTTTGTCTCCGAGCGCATGGCGCTCGTGGTGCCGGGCACGGTCAAGATCGAAGTCACCGGCACAGTGCAGCCCGGTGTGATGGCGCGCGACATCTTCCACCACCTGGTGCGGGTGATGGGACCATCGTCCTGCCGCTTCAAGGTGGTGGAGCTGTGCGGCCCCGTGATCGACGCCATGAGCATTGAGGGCCGCCAGACGATCTGCGGCCAGGCCATGTTCCTGGGCGCGACCACGATGCTGATTGCCCCCGATGCCAAGACGCTGGGACACGCCAAGGGCCGCTCCAAGATCGCCCTGGACCCGGTCTACCCCGATGCCGATGCGCACTACGACCGTGTGGTGACCGTGGATGTGAGCGACCTTGCGCCCATCGTGGTGGCGCCACCCAGCCCCGCCAATACCCGGGACCTGACCGAATACGCAGGCCTGGAAGTGCACATGGGTTACCTGGGCAGCTGCGCCAGCGGCCGCCTGGAGGACCTGCGCATTGCCGCCCAGGTACTCAAGGGCCGCAAGATCAAGCCGGGCTTCCAGCTGCATGTGGTGCCCACCTCCCAGGCCATCATGTCGCAGGCCGCCAGCGAAGGTCTGATCTCCACCCTGGTGGATGCAGGCGCGTTCATCAGCTCTTCGAGCTGCGACTACTGCTATGGCCGCATTGCCACCATGACCGATGGCCAGCGCGCTGTGTCCACCGGCACGCTCAACACGCCCGGCCGCATGGGCAGTGCCGACTCCGAAATCTTCATCTGCAACGCTGCCGTGGTGGCGGCATCGGCCCTGGAAGGTTGCATCACCGACCCCCGGCCCTACCTCGCCAACACCGAAGGGAGCGCAGCATGACATTGCCCACCTTGCATGGCCGCGCGGCCTGGGTCTTCACCGAAGACGACTATGACATCGACCTGATTGTTGGCATCAAGAACATCAAGATCACCGACATCAATGAATTGGCGGCGGTCACCATGACCAGTTACGACCCTGGCTTTGCTCAATCCGTCGCCAAAGGTGATGTGCTGGTGGGCGGCCAGAACTTTGGCTATGGCCACCCGCATTACCCGGCCATGCGCGCCATGCGCCACCTCGGGGTGGCTGGCGTGATCGCCGAGTCTTTCTCGCCCGGCTTCTTTCGGGGGGAGATCAGCATGGGCTTCCCGCTGATCACCTGCCCGGGCATCCGTGCCGCCACGCAGCGCTGGGACACTCTGCGCGTGGACTGGGAGCGCGGTGTGGTCGTCAACGAGCGCACGGGCCAGGCGCTGCCGTTCGAGCCCTGGTCGTCCACCGAGCGCGCCACCATCGAGGCGGGGGGGTTCACGCCGTATCTCAAAGCCCGGCTGGCGCGCGAGCGTGCAGCCGCTGCGGCGACATGACGGGCAGGAGCGCATCATGTTGCAGATGATTGTGAGCGGCGTCGCCCTGGGCGCCATCTACGGGCTCATCGCCCTGGGCATCGTGATGGTGTTCAAGGCGACGGGCATCCTCAACTTCGCGCATGGCGAAGCGGCCATGCTCTCGGCCTTTGTGGCCTACACACTGTTCAAGCTGGGTCTGCCGCTGTGGGCGGTGGTGCCGCTCACGCTGCTCTTTGGCGCGGCGCTGGGCATGGCGATTGAACGGTTCATCATCCGCCGCTTCATCGGCAAGGCCCTGCTGTCGTCTGCAATCTGCACACTGGGCCTGTTCCTGGTGTTTGGCGACCTGGCCATCTGGGTATGGGGCAAGGACACGCAGGAGCTGCCCAGCATCTTCCCGGCTGCCCCCATCGACATCGGCGGTGTGATCGTCTCGGGCATCGACCTGGGCATCGTGGCCGTCTGCGCCACGCTGGCAGGTTTGCTGTTTGCGTTCTTCCGCTTCACGCGGCTAGGCATCGCCATGCAGGCCACGATGGAAAACCCCACGGCTGCGCGCCTCATGGGCATTCCGATCAAGCGCATCTATGCGCTGGCCTGGGCGCTGTCGCACGTGATCGCCGCCACGGCGGGCTTGCTGATTGCGCCGCTGACCTTCGTGCACTTTTCGATGATGCAGCACGCCCTGCACTTCGCGTTCGCCGCTGCGGTATTGGGCGGCATTGGCAGCATGCCGGGCGCGCTGCTGGGCGGCGTGATCATCGGCGTGTCGTCGAACCTCACGGGCGCTTATGTGTCCTCGGCCTGGAAGGACGCGGTGCCCTTCATCGTGATGCTGGTCATCCTGATCCTGCGCCCCCACGGTCTGCTGGCCCGCGCCCAGATCAAGAAGGTCTAAGGAGCCGCCATGACCAAAGTCTTTGACGCATACCCCTGGCTCGGCCCGCTGCTGTTCGTGCTGGCCTTCGTGCTGGCGCCGCTCGTGCCCGGTGGCTACGTGCTGTACATCTTCACGCTTGTCATCATCTACACGCTGGCCTCGTTTGGCACCAACATCCTCACGGGCTACACCAACCTGATCTCCATGGCGGGTGCCGTGTTCTTCGGCATCGGTGCTTATGGCTCGGCCATCCTGACCATGCACTTTGGTGTGCCGCTGGTGCTGTCGATGTTCATTGCGGCCAGCATCGCCACCGTGGTGGGCTTGCTGCTGGCGCTCCCCGTCCTGCGGCTGGAAGAGGTGTTCCTGGCGATTGCCACGCTGGGTTTCGTGATGATCTCGGTGGAGATCGCCAAGTCCAGCGGCGACATGTCGGGCGGCGAGAACGGCATGGGCGCGCCCGGCCCCACGCTGTTCGGCTGGGCGCTGGACGAGCGCGCGTACCACGTGTTCACCGCCGTGGTGCTGGCGGGTGCGCTGTGGGTGGCGCGCAACCTGGCGCGCAGCCGGTTTGGGCGTGGCTTTCTGGCCATCAAGGGCAGCGAGACAGCTGCTCGCGCTCTGGGCCTGAACACCACGGCGCTCAAGCTGGTGGCGTTTGGCGTCTGTGCCTTCTACACGGGCCTGTCGGGTGCGTTGTATGCACCGCTGGTGCGCTTCATCGACCCATCGCTGTTCAGCATCATGGTGTCGATCAGCTTCGTCTCGATGGTCATCGTGGGCGGTCTGGGCTCCATCCTGGGCTCGGTGCTGGGCGCGGTGTTCGTCATCGGTGCGCCGCAGTTGCTCACCTACCTGGGGTTTGATCAGTTCCAGCGCGCGCTGTACGGCGTGGCCATGATCCTGGCGCTGATGTTCCTGCCCGACGGGCTGGCCAGCCTCTTCAAGCGCAAGCGCCTGCCCGGCGCAGATGCGGCGCAAAGCGGGGTGGCGCGATGAGAGTTTTGGACGACAAGACATTGCCGTTGCAGGCAACTGTGTCGGCAGCACCCGGTCGGGCAGCCCCGTTGCTCAGCATTCAGGGCGTGCGCATGGCGTTCGGCGGCATTGTGGCCGTGCAAGACGTGAGCTTCGACGTGATGCCCGGCACGGTGCACGCATTGATCGGGCCCAATGGCGCTGGCAAGACGACGATGCTCAATTGCATCAGCCGCTTCTACACGCCCCAGCAAGGCTCCATGCGGTATCGCACGGCCGCAGGTGACGTGGAACTGCTGGGCTGCAAGGCGCACCACGTGGCGCGCCTGGGCATTGCCCGCACCTTCCAGAACCTGGAGCTGTTTGCCGAACTGACCGTGTTTGACAACGTGCTGATTGCACGGTCGATGGCCATGCGCGCCACGCTGGTGGAAGCCCTGCTGGGCCTACCACGCCAGCGCCGTGAGGAGCGCGAGGAACGTGAGCGAGTGGAGGCCGTGCTGGAGAAGCTCAACCTGCAAGCCCATGCCCATGCGGTGGTGCGCGACTTGCCCTATGGCACGCAGAAGCTGGTGGAGCTGGCCCGTGCCATGGCGCTGGAGCCGCGCCTGATGCTGCTGGACGAGCCTGCAGCGGGCATGAACAACCGTGAGATCGATGCCCTGGGCGAAACACTCAAGCGGCTGCAGGCCAGCACGCAAGCGACCCTGCTGCTCATCGAGCACAGCATGCCCCTGGTGATGTCCATCTCGGACACGATCACCGTGATGCACAACGGCGCCTTCCTGGCGCAGGGCTCCCCCAGGGAGATCGAAAACCATCCCGCCGTGGTTGAGGCGTATCTCGGAGGAGGCAAGAGTGGCAAACGGCGTTGAACCATCCAGTGCGCCCGCACTGCTGAGCGTGGACAACCTGAGTGCGGGCTACGGCAAGATCCGCGCGCTGCACGGCGTGAGCCTGCGCGTACCGCAGGCCCGCATTGTGTGTGTGCTGGGCGCCAACGGCGCGGGCAAGACCACGCTGATGCGTGCACTCTCGGGGCTGCTGCCCGTCAGTGACGGGCAAGCCATTTTTGACGGCCAGTCCATCGCCAACGTGCCCGCCGAAGCGCTGGTGCGGCGAGGCATTGCCCATGTGCCGCAAGGCCGCATGGTGTTTGCGCAACTCACCGTGCGCGACAACCTGGTGCTGGGTGGATACACCCGCCCAGCAGCCGAGGTGCGCGACGACATCGACCGGGTGCTGGGTTATTTCCCCCGGCTCAAGGAACGCATCACGTCCCGCGCCGGCACGCTGTCGGGCGGCGAGCAGCAGATGCTGGCCATTGCCCGGGGCCTGCTAGCCAAGCCGCGCCTGCTGATGCTGGATGAGCCCTCCATGGGCGTGGCACCCATCCTGAAAGACGCCATCTTCGAAACGCTGCGCGACATCCGCGACCGCGAAAACCTCACGCTGCTGATCGTGGAGCAGGACGCAGACATCGCGCTCGACATCTCCGATGAAGGTTATGTCATCGAGACCGGCCGTGTCGTGATGCAAGGCCCGGCCGCCGAGCTGGCAGGCAACGAAGACATCCGCCGTGCCTACCTGGGCGGCTGACCACAGGCTCGGCTTTGCAAGTTCCTTCCCCCATGTTCCCTTCCCACCGATAAACACAGGAGACAAACCATGACCCACCTCACTCCCCGCCGCACTCTGCTGGCCGCAGCAGCTGTCAGTCTGATGACCGCCACCCTGGGCGCGCATGCCTTCGAAAACAAGGAAGAGGGCGTGCTGACCCAGGAGATCGTGCTGGGCTCATCACAGCCGTTGTCCGGCACGCTGGCCTACATGGGCAAGGCCGTGGACGAAGGCATGCGCACCTACTTCGACATGGTCAACGAGCAGGGCGGCGTCAATGGCCGCAAGATCAAGCTCATCACCTATGACGACGAACTCAAGCCCGCCAAGTCGGTGGCCAACGCCAAGCTCCTGGTCGAGCGCGACAAGGTGTTTGCCATGGTGGGCAACATCGGCCACGCCACCAACATCAGCGCCTACGAATACAGCTCCACCAAGAAGGTGCCCACCATTGGCGCGCTGAGCATCTCCGACCTGACCTCCAACCCGCCACGCGACCTGCTGTACGTGCTGCCGTCGCCCCAGTCCACCGAGACGGCGGCCTACATCGACCATGCGGTGGAGGTTCTCAAGGCCAAGAAGATCGCAATGCTCTACCAGAACGACGGCTGGGGCAAACCGGCCTACGACATTGCCGTGCAGCGCATGGAAAAGCACGGCATGAAGCTGGTGGAGGCGCAGACCTTTGAGCGCTTCGCGACCGACCTGACCTCGCAGGTCTTCAAACTCAAGCAGGCTGAGCCGGACGTGGTCATCGTCTACGCGCTGGGTCAGGAGGCGGTGCAGTTCTTCCGCGGTGCCGAAAAGCTGGGCTGGAAGCCCACGGTGTTTGGTGCGGGTGGACTCAACGACCCCAAGTTCATCGAGCTGCTGGGCAAGACGCAGTCCAAGCTGTATGTGGCCTCGTACTACGACGCGGTGGACGGCAACAACCCAGCCATCCAGTCGTTCTTCCAGCGCTACACCAAGCTGTATCCCAAGTCGGCGCCCACCTCGATGGCGCTCATGGGCTATTCGTCGGCCGCTGTGACGGTCGAGGCGTTGAAGCGCACTGGCGCCGAACCGAGCCGCACCAAGGTGGTGGCGGAGCTGGATGGCATGAAGGACTTTGACCAGAAGATCGGCCCCAAGATCACCTTCCAGCCCGTCAGTGCCGGTGGCTATGCGCGGCGCGGCCAGACGGGTGTGGCGCTGATGGAGCTCAAGGACCAGAAGTTCGTGTCCATGGGCAGCTACATCGACCCCGTGAAACGTTGAGGACACCCGCCATGACAACAAGCTTGCGACAACAGCTGCGTGCGCGCATCCAGTCGGGCCCTACCTTCTGGATGGCCGGTGCGCAGGACGCCCTCTCGGCCCTGCTGGTGGACCAGTCGGACTTTGACGGCATCTTCACCACGGGGTTTGGCATCTCGGCATCGCTGCTGGGCCAGCCAGACATGGAGGTCTACACACTCAGCGAAAACGTGGGTGTGGTGCACCACATCGTCAACGTGGTGAAAAAGCCTGTGTTTGCCGATGCCGACACCGGCTACGGCAATGTCATCAACGTGGCCCGCACCGTGCGCGAGTTCGAGAAGGCGGGCGTGGCCGCGATCTCGATCGAAGACCAGATCAGCCCCAAGCGCTGCCCGGCGGCGGCGGCGGTAACTCCTGTGGTGTCCATCCCCGATGCCGTGGCGCGCATCAAGGCGGCGGTGGATGCCCGCCAGGACCCGGACTTCCTCATCGTCGCACGCACCGATGTGGCCGACCCCGAGGAGGCCATCGAGCGCGCCGTGCGCTTTGCGGAGGCGGGGGCGGACCTGATCCAGCCTATCTCGCGCACTTTCAAGGGCTATGAAGACCTGGTGCGCTTGCGCAATGCCTCGGGCCGCCGCCTGTCGCTGCAGCTCATGCAGGGGCTGTGGATGTCGCGCCTGACGCGGTCGCAGATTGAAGAGGTGGCGGCTTTTGCGACTTATCCGGTGGTCACGCTGATGAGCACGGTGCACGCCTTGCAGAAGAACCTGGCCACGCTGTCGGCCCGCCGCACGGGCGATGTGGACGGCTTGCCCTGCGGACAGACCAGCATGGCCGACTTCAAGGAAGTGATCGGCTGGAAGGCGATGGAAGAGCGCCAGGCGCACTACGAAACGGCTTGATCGTCCCTGAAGGCTTTCACCACAAAAAACAAAGGCCAGTGCCCATGGGGCACTGGCCTTTGTCGCTTTTTCAGGGGCTTACTGGATCAATCGCGCGTGGCGCGGCGTTGTACGGCGGCGATGTAGGCGTTGCCATCAGGCGGTCGGCCGGAGCGCTGGCTTTCCCACAGCATCTCGCCCAGGCAGTCCATGGCGGCGTGGTGGGCGTCGTGCAGCGAGTCGAGCCGCGCCGTCAGCAGCTCTACCGCCTGGCGGATGCCACGGGGCTGGTCGATGCTGCATTGCTCGCTGATGGACAGGTGCATCGACAGGTGCAGAAACGGATTGGTCTGGCCCGGTGTTTCGTCGTAGTTGCGTGCCACGGCAGCATCGGCGTCGGACAGGTCGGCGTGGTACTCGGGGTGCTCGGCGATCCACAGGCTGGCCAGCGTCTCGATGGCTTCCATGGGGGCGCCGCTCTGGGTCTTGGCGTGCACACCACACAGAAAGCGGCGCACATCGGCTTGGGAGGGGCTGAACATGGGGCGTGAGGGTAGCAC
>NZ_QAIM01000623.1:0-1033 GCF_003061035.1 Acidovorax sp. HMWF018 | reverse complement strand
ACCAAGCCCCACGTGAACGTGGGCACGATCGGTCACGTGGACCATGGCAAGACGACGCTGACGGCAGCGATCGCTACCGTGCTGTCCGCCAAGTTCGGCGGCGAAGCCAAGGCCTACGACCAGATCGACGCTGCGCCCGAAGAAAAGGCCCGCGGTATCACGATCAACACCGCCCACGTGGAATACGAAACGGCCAACCGCCACTACGCTCACGTGGACTGCCCCGGCCACGCCGACTATGTGAAGAACATGATCACCGGCGCTGCCCAGATGGACGGCGCTATCCTGGTCTGCTCCGCTGCTGACGGCCCAATGCCCCAGACCCGCGAGCACATCCTGCTGGCTCGCCAAGTGGGCGTGCCTTACATCATCGTGTTCCTGAACAAGTGCGACATGGTGGACGACGAAGAACTGCTGGAACTCGTCGAAATGGAAGTGCGCGAACTCCTGGACAAGTACGACTTCCCAGGCGACGACACCCCCATCATCCGTGGCTCCGCCAAGCTCGCCCTGGAAGGCGACAAGGGCAAGCTGGGTGAAGAAGCCATCATGAAGCTGGCCGAAGCCCTGGACACCTACATCCCCACGCCTGAGCGCGCTGTGGACGGTGCCTTCCTGATGCCCGTGGAAGACGTGTTCTCCATCTCCGGCCGCGGCACCGTGGTGACCGGTCGCGTGGAACGCGGCATCATCAAGGTCGGCGAAGAAATCGAAATCGTGGGTATCCGCGACACGCAAAAGACCACCTGCACCGGCGTGGAAATGTTCCGCAAGCTGCTGGACCAAGGCCAAGCTGGCGACAACGTCGGCCTGCTGCTGCGCGGTACCAAGCGCGAAGACGTGGAGCGTGGCCAAGTGCTGTGCAAGCCCGGCTCGATCAAGCCCCACACCCACTTCACGGCTGAGGTGTATGTGCTGAGCAAGGACGAAGGAGGTCGCCACACTCCTTTCTTCAACAACTACCGTCCCCAGTTCTACTTCCGCACGACCGACGTGACTGGCGCCATCGAGCTGCCAGCCGACAAGGAAATGG
>NZ_QAIM01000100.1:0-1154 GCF_003061035.1 Acidovorax sp. HMWF018 | reverse complement strand
GGCAGGCGGTGCGCGACGCCGAGGGCCGCATCGTGCGGATACAGGGGGCGTTTCAGGACATCTCGGCCCAGCACCAGGCCCGGCAGGCCCGCCGTGAGAGCGAAGAGCGCTTTCATCTGGTCTCGCGCGCCACGGCCGACGCGGTGTGGGACTGGAACCTGCACACCGATGCCATGTGGTGGAACGAAGGCATGCAGACCCTGTTCGGTGTGCCACTCGACCAGTTGCCGCCCGACAGCACCTCGTGGACCTTGCGGCTGCACCCCGATGACAGCGAAGAAGTGCTCGAAGGCATCCATGCAGCCATCGACGGCACGGCCAACCACTGGTCGGACGAATACCGCTTTCGCCGCCAGGACGGCAGCTATGCCTGGGTGCTGGACCGGGGCTTCCTGATCCGCGACCTGCAGGGCAAGGCCGTGCGCATGGTGGGCGGCATGACGGACATCAGCGCGCAAAAGCTGGCCGACCTGGACGCCCAGCGCGACGCACAGAACCATGCCGAGCTGCTGCAGGTGCAGCAGCGCATTTCGTCGCTGGACATGCCGCTGCCCGAGGTGCTGCAGCTGGTGGCCAGCACCGTGCTGCGCCAGACCGAAGCGCGCGGCGCCATGGTGGAGCTGCTGCAAGGCCGCCAGCTGGTGGCGCAAGCCTCGGCCGGTGACCACGTGCGCCCGGTGGGCAACCTGCTGCCAGTGGACCAGAGCCTGCTCTGGCCTGCGCTCAGCAAGGGCCAGACCGTGGTGTGCAACGACACCGAGGCCGAGGGCTGGGACATGGCTTCGATGCCCCACCGCCACGGCGTACGGTCGGTCATGGCGGTTCCGCTGCGCAGTGGCGACGCCATCGTCGGGTCGCTCAAGGTCACATCGGACAAGGTCAATGCATTTTCGCGCCGCGATGTGGCGCACCTGGAGATCCTGACCGAGTCGCTGGGTGCCATGGTGCAGTTGCGGCATGTGGCGGGGCAGCTGCATGCGTCCGAGCAGCAATACCGCATGCTGTTTGACGAGCACCCGCACCCCATGTGGGTGTACGACCGTGAAACCCTGCAGCTGCAGGCCGTGAACCGGTCGATGGAACGCCACTATGGCTACACCGAGTCCGAGCTGCTGACCATGTCGATGCTGGACCTGTGGCCCGCTGACCGGCGC
>NZ_QAIM01000622.1:0-10946 GCF_003061035.1 Acidovorax sp. HMWF018 | reverse complement strand
CCGCAGCAGAACCCGCCTGCGGAGACTGCTGGCCGGAGCTTGCGCGCACGGGACGCGGCGCGTTGCCACCGGTGCGGCGGGGACGTTGGTGGGGAGGTGGAGTCATCGTGATCCTGAAAGCGGGTTACAGCGCACGTGCCGCCTTGAACCCGAACACCCAGGCCAGCAGGCTGGCCGGAAACTGGGCAATGGCACTGTTGTACTGCACCACGGCCTCATTGAACACGCGAATCGCTTGCTCGTTCTGCACGGCGTGTTCCTCCCAGCGCACCTGCCACACGGACAGGACCACGGGCGCAGACCCTGGGGTCACCGTAGCGGTATCTGCAGCCGAGGCCAATGCTGTTGGCTGTGCAGGGTCGGCCAGCAACTTCTGCAAGGCGGTGGCCCAGGTTGCTCGCAGCACTTCGCGGGCGGCCGTCAATGCAGCCACCGCGTCACCCTGCAGCGGGCGGGCGCGTGCCACGGCCAGCGAGGCACTCAATTGCGTCACGGCACCCTGCAGCGCGGCCAACTCTTGCGCACCTGCATCGGCCAGCAAGCTGCCGCGCTGTACGGCCTGCGCCGCCCCGAACTCGCCAAGCAAGGCCACCAGCCGCACCATGTGTGCGTCAAAACTGCCGAACGACTGAACGACGGCCGAGCGCAGGCGCATCAGACGGTTGTAGGCCCCCAGGGCCCAGAACAGAAAGACAGCAAAACCAATCCAGAAGAGGGGCGACGACCACAGCATGCACAGTTGCCGGAGCGGATGCTGCTGCACCCGTCGCGGCCCGAAAAACAGAAAGTTGAAACAAACGACGGGCGGTGAAAAGACACGCGTCCATCAAAAACGCCCCCGGCCTGCCTGGGACAGGACGGGGGCGCTGTGGCGACCGCAGCAGGGCCTGGGGGAGGCCTTGCTGTTTTCTATCAGTCTGCCGCTGCGTCGGTGGCAGTGACGCTGCCACTGTCCACATCCGAGGCGTCCGACTGGGCTGCCATTTCGGCGGCTTCGGCTTCGGCGATGGCGCGGCGCTCGGCGTCGTCCATGGCGTCCTTGGCCTTGCGTGCCTGGTGGTAGGCCAGACCCGTACCGGCAGGGATCAGGCGACCCACGATCACGTTTTCCTTCAGGCCACGCAGCTCGTCGCGCTTGCCCATGATGGCAGCCTCGGTAAGCACGCGGGTCGTTTCCTGGAAGGAAGCGGCCGAGATGAACGAGTCGGTGGACAGAGATGCCTTCGTGATACCCAGCAACAGGTTGCTGTAGGTCGCAGGGATCTTGCCCTCGGCCTGCAGTGCCTCGTTGGTGTTGAGGATCTCGGAGCGCTCGACCTGCTCGCCGGCAATGTAGTTCGACTCGCCGACGTTCTCGACCACGACGCGGCGCAGCATCTGACGAACGATCACCTCGATGTGCTTGTCGTTGATCTTCACGCCCTGCAAGCGGTACACGTCCTGCACTTCATCGACGATGTAGCGCGAGAGTTCTTCGATACCCAGCAAACGCAGAATGTCTTGTGGGTCGGCTGGGCCGTCCACAATCGATTCGCCCTTGTTCACCACCTGGCCTTCGTGAACCAGGATGTTCTTTTCCTTGGGCACGAGCTCTTCGAACACGCGACCTTCAGGGTCAGTGATCTGCAGGCGAACTTTGCCCTTGGTTTCCTTGCCGAACGACACGGTACCGGTCATTTCGGCCAGCGTGCCCTTGTCCTTCGGTGTACGGGCTTCGAACAGCTCGGCCACGCGGGGCAGACCGCCGGTAATGTCGCGGGTCTTCTGGCCTTCGACCGGAATACGCGCCAGCACTTCGCCGGGGCCCACGTCCTGGCCATCGCGCACCTGGATCAGAGCGCCGACCTGGAAGCCGATGGTCACCGAGTGGTCGGTACCAGGGATCTTCACTTCGTTGCCCTGGGCGTCGATCAGCTTCACCTGCGGACGCACCACCTTGGCGGCACCACGGCGCTTCGGATCGATCACCACCAGTGTGGACAGACCGGTCACTTCATCGACCTGCTTGGCCACCGTCAGGCCTTCTTCGACGTTCTCGAACTTGGTCTGGCCGGCGAACTCGGTGATGATGGGTCGCGTCAGCGGATCCCAGTTGGCCAGGATCGTACCGGCTTTGATCTGCTGGTCGGCCTTCACCGTCAGCGTCGCACCGTAAGGCACCTTGTGGCGCTCACGCTCGCGGCCATGCTCGTCCTGGATGATGATTTCACCCGAACGTGCAATCACCACCAGCTCACCCTTGGTGTTGCTCACGTAGCGCATCGTGGCGTTGAAGCCGATCACGCCGTTGGACTTGGCTTCCACGCTCGACGCGATGGCTGCACGCGAAGCGGCACCGCCGATGTGGAACGTACGCATGGTCAGCTGCGTGCCGGGCTCGCCGATGGACTGGGCAGCGATCACACCCACGGCTTCGCCGAGGTTGATCAGGCCACCGCGGCCCAGGTCGCGGCCGTAGCACTTGGCGCACAGGCCGTAGCGGGTTTCGCAGGTCAGGGCCGTGCGCACCTTCACTTCGTCCACGCCAGCGGCTTCGAGCTCTTCGATCAGGTCTTCGTCCAGCATCACACCAGCTTCGACCAGCACCGCGCGGTTCTCGGGGTGCAGCACGTCCTCAGCCGCAGTGCGACCCAGGATACGCTCGCGCAGCGATTCGATCACTTCACCGCCTTCGACGATGGCGCGCATCAGCGAACCATTGGCCGTGCCGCAATCCTCTTCGGTCACAACCAGGTCCTGCGTCACGTCCACCAGACGGCGGGTGAGGTAACCGGAGTTCGCCGTCTTCAGCGCCGTGTCGGCCAGACCCTTACGGGCACCGTGGGTGGAGATGAAGTACTCCAGCACGTTCAGACCTTCGCGGAAGTTCGCGGTAATGGGCGTCTCGATGATCGAGCCGTCTGGCTTGGCCATCAGACCCCGCATACCAGCCACCTGACGGATCTGGGCAGCAGAGCCGCGGGCACCGGAGTCGGCCATCATGTAGATGGAGTTGAAAGACTCCTGGTCCACTTCCTTGCCGTGGCGGTCGGTGACCTTTTGCTTGGACAGCTGGGCCATCATCACCTTGGACACTTCGTCGCCGGCCTTACCCCAGATATCCACCACCTTGTTGTAGCGCTCGCCAGACGTCACCAGACCGGACACGTACTGCTGTTCGATCTCTTTGACTTCCTTCTCGGAGCGCTCAATGATGCCGGCCTTCTGCGGAGGCACCAGCATGTCGTCGATGGCAATGGAGATACCGGCGCGCGTAGCCAGGCGGAAACCGTTTTGCAGCAGCTTGTCTGCAAACACCACGGTTTCCTTCAGGCCGCACTTGCGGAAGCTCACGTTAATGAGCTTGGAGATTTCCTTCTTCTTCAGCGCCTTGTTCATGTTGCTGAACGGCAGACCCTTGGGCAGGATCTCGGAAAGCAGTGCGCGGCCTGCAGTGGTTTCCACCAGGGAGGTCGAGGGCACAAATTCGCCCGTGGCCTTGTCCTTGGTCCACTCGGTCATGCGCACCGTGATCTTGGCAGCCAGTTCGACCTGGCCAGCGTCCAGGGCACGCTGCACTTCGCCCGTGTCAGCGAACACCAGGCCTTCGCCCTTGCCGTTGATACGGTCACGGGTGGCGTAGTACAGGCCCAGCACCACGTCTTGCGAGGGCACGATGGAGGGCTCGCCCGAGGCGGGGAACAGCACGTTGTTGGAGGCCAGCATCAGCGTGCGCGCTTCCATCTGCGCTTCCACCGACAGGGGGACGTGCACAGCCATCTGGTCACCGTCGAAGTCGGCATTGAAGGCCGCGCAGACGAGGGGGTGCAGCTGGATGGCCTTGCCTTCGATCAGGATGGGCTCAAAGGCCTGGATGCCCAAACGGTGCAGCGTAGGTGCACGGTTCAGCATCACGGGGTGTTCCTTGATGACCTCTTCCAGGATGTCCCACACCACGGGGGTGCCGGATTCGACTTCCTTCTTGGCGGCCTTGATCGTCGTCGCGATGCCCATGGCTTCCAGGCGCGAGAAGATGAAAGGCTTGAACAGCTCCAGCGCCATCAGCTTGGGCAGACCGCACTGGTGCAACTTGAGCGTTGGGCCCACGGTGATCACGGAACGACCGGAGTAGTCCACGCGCTTGCCCAGCAAGTTCTGGCGGAAACGGCCGGACTTGCCCTTGATCATGTCGGCCAGCGACTTCAGCGCACGCTTGTTGGCGCCCGTCATGGCCTTGCCACGGCGGCCGTTGTCCAGCAGCGAGTCGACGGCTTCCTGCAGCATCCGCTTTTCGTTGCGGGCGATGATTTCAGGGGCCTTCAGCTCCAGCAGGCGGCGCAGACGCGAGTTGCGGTTGATGACCCGGCGATACAGGTCATTCAGGTCGGAGGTCGCGAAGCGGCCGCCGTCCAGCGGCACCAGCGGACGCAGGTCCGGTGGCAGCACGGGCAGCACTTCGAGCACCATCCATTCGGGCTTGATGCCCGACTTCTTGAAGGCTTCGAGCACCTTCAGGCGCTTGGCGTTCTTCTTGACCTTGACTTCGGAGCCGGTCAGGTCACCGCGCAGGCGTTCGATCGACAGGTCGATGTCGATGGATTCCAGCAGGTCCTTGATGCCTTCGGCGCCCATCTTGGCGATGAACTCGTCGCCATATTCCTTGCGCTTGGCGTCGTAGTCGTCCTCGGACATGATGCTGAACTTCTTCAGCGGGGTCATGCCGGGGTCGGTCACCACGTAGGCTTCAAAGTACAGCACGCGTTCGATGTCGCGCAGCGTCATGTCGAGCACCAGGCCCAGACGCGAAGGCAGCGACTTCAGGAACCAGATGTGAGCGCAAGGTGCGGCCAGATCAATGTGGCCCATGCGCTCGCGACGCACCTTAGTCTGAGTGACTTCAACGCCACACTTCTCGCAAATCACACCGCGGTGCTTGAGGCGCTTGTACTTGCCGCACAGGCATTCGTAGTCCTTGATAGGACCAAAAATCTTGGCGCAGAACAGACCGTCACGCTCGGGCTTGAATGTGCGGTAGTTGATGGTTTCGGGCTTCTTCACCTCGCCGAAAGACCACGAACGGATCTTTTCGGGCGAAGCCATGCCGATGCGGATGGCATCGAAATGCTCGTCCGGCGTGAATTGCTTGAACAGGTCGAGTAGCGATTTCATAGTGACTCTTTCCTTTTCTGCTTAGGAGCGTTCCAGCTCGATGTCCAGGCCCAGCGAACGGATTTCCTTGACCAGCACGTTGAACGATTCCGGCATGCCGGCTTCGATGGCGTGTTCGCCCTTGACGATGGACTCGTACACCTTTGTACGGCCCACGACGTCGTCGGACTTCACGGTCAGCATTTCCTGCAGCACGTAGGCGGCGCCGTAAGCTTCCAGCGCCCACACTTCCATTTCCCCGAAACGCTGGCCACCGAACTGCGCCTTACCACCCAGCGGCTGCTGCGTGACGAGCGAGTAAGGACCGGTCGAGCGGGCGTGCATCTTGTCGTCCACCAAGTGGTGCAGCTTCAGGTAGTGCATGTAGCCGATGGTGGTCGGGCGCTCAAAGCGCTCGCCCGTGCGGCCATCAAACAGATAAGCCTGTGTGCGGGTCGGTGTCAGGCCCTTGCGCTCAGCAATATCGTCCGGGTAGGCGATCTTGAGCATGTCCTTGATTTCTTCTTCCGAAGCGCCATCAAACACGGGGGTAGCGTAAGGCACACCACTCGTCAGGTTTTCCGCCATGGCCATCAGGTCGTCGTCGCTCAGTTGCGACAGGTCTTCCTTGCGGCCGCGCGAGTTGTACACCTCTTCGAGGAAGGTGCGCAGCTCGGACGCCTTGGCCTGCTCCTGGAGCATGTTGCCGATGCGCTGACCAATGCCCTTGCCGGCCCAGCCCAGGTGGACTTCCAGCACCTGACCAATGTTCATCCGCGAGGGCACGCCCAGCGGGTTCAGAACGATGTCGGCAGGCGTACCGTCGGCCATGTAGGGCATGTCTTCGACCGGAACGATCTTGGACACCACACCCTTGTTACCGTGGCGGCCGGCCATTTTGTCGCCAGGCTGCAGACGGCGCTTGACGGCCAGGTACACCTTGACCATCTTGAGCACGCCAGCAGGCAGCTCGTCGCCTTGCGTGAGCTTCTTGCGCTTTTCTTCAAAGGCCAGGTCGAAGCTGTGGCGCGTTTGCTCCAGCGCGTTCTTGATGGATTCGAGTTGGGTGGCGACTTCGTCTTCCGCAGGGCGGATGTCGAACCAGTGGAACTTCTCGACGGAAGCCAGATAGGCCTTGTCGATCTTCGTGCCCTTGGCGAGCTTCTGTGGGCCGCCGTTGGCCACGCGGCCGGTCAGCAGCTTCTCGATACGATCAAAGGCGTCGGCCTCCACGATGCGCAGCTGGTCGTTCAGGTCCAGACGGAAGCGCTTGAGTTCATCGTCGATGATCTGCTGGGCACGCTTGTCGCGCTGGATGCCTTCACGTGTGAACACCTGCACGTCGATCACGGTGCCGGACGAACCCTGGTCCACGCGCAGCGACGTGTCCTTCACGTCGGAAGCCTTCTCGCCGAAGATGGCGCGCAGCAGCTTCTCTTCAGGCGTGAGGGTGGTTTCGCCCTTGGGCGTGACCTTGCCGACCAGCGTGTCGCCGGGTTGCACTTCAGCGCCTACGTAGATGATGCCGGACTCGTCCAGACGGTTCAGTTGCTGTTCCGACAGGTTCGGAATGTCGCGTGTGATTTCTTCTGCACCCAGCTTCGTGTCGCGAGCCATGACCACCAGCTCTTCGATGTGGATCGAGGTGTAGCGGTCTTCGGACACCACGCGTTCGGAGATCAGGATCGAGTCTTCGAAGTTGTAGCCGTTCCAGGGCATGAACGCGATCAGCATGTTCTGGCCGATGGCGATTTCGCCAAAGTCCGTCGATGCACCGTCGGCCACGACGTCACCCTTGACCAGCTTGTCACCCTTCTTGACGATAGGACGCTGGTGGATGTTGGTGTTCTGGTTGGAACGCTGGTACTTGATGAGGTTGTAGATGTCCACACCCACTTCACCGGCCACGGCTTCGTCGTCGTTCACGCGGACGACGATACGGGTGGCATCCACGTAATCCACGATACCACCACGTGTAGCGGTCACCACGGTGCCCGAGTCCACAGCGGCCACGCGTTCGATGCCCGTACCGACCAGGGGCTTTTCAGGACGCAGCACAGGCACGGCCTGGCGCGACATGTTGGCGCCCATCAAAGCGCGGTTCGCGTCATCGTGCTCCAGGAATGGCACCAGCGAGGCCGCCACCGACACGATCTGCGCGGGCGACACGTCCATGTACTGCACGCGATCTGCGCCGCACAGAATCGACTCACCCTTTTCACGGGCTGAGACCAGTTCGCCCGTCAGACGACCGTCCTTGTCGAGCTGCGCATTGGCCTGCGCAATCACGTATTTGCCTTCTTCGATCGCCGACAGATAGTCGATGTCGTTGGTCACCTTGCCGTCCACCACACGACGGTACGGGGTCTCAATGAAACCGTACTCGTTCAGGCGGGCGTACAGAGCCAGCGAGTTGATCAGACCAATGTTGGGACCTTCAGGCGTTTCGATAGGGCAGACGCGGCCGTAGTGGGTCACGTGCACGTCGCGCACTTCGAAGCCTGCACGTTCACGGGTCAGACCGCCTGGGCCGAGGGCAGATACACGGCGCTTGTGCGTGATTTCAGCCAGCGGGTTGGTCTGGTCCATGAACTGCGACAGCTGCGAGGCACCGAAGAATTCCTTCAGGGCGGCCGAGATCGGCTTGCTGTTGATCAGGTCGTGGGGCATCAGCGGCTCTTGCTCGGCCTGGCCCAGACGCTCCTTCACGGCCTTTTCGATACGTGCCAGGCCCGTGCGGTACTGGTTTTCGGCCAGTTCGCCCACGCAACGCACGCGGCGGTTGCCCAAGTGATCGATGTCATCGACTTCGCCGTTGCCGTTGCGCAGGTCCACCAGGATCTTGACCACGGCCAGGATGTCTTCGTTGGACAGCACCATGGGGCCAGTGGATTCGTCGCGGCCAATCTTGGCGTTGAACTTCATGCGGCCCACGCGCGACAGGTCGTACGTGTCGGGGTTGTAGAACAGGCGCTGGAAAAGGGCCTGCACGGCGTCTTCTGTCGGCGGCTCGCCGGGGCGCATCATGCGGTAGATGGCCACGCGGGCAGCGAACTCGTCCACCGTTTCATCGATGCGCAGGGTCTGCGAGATGTAGGCGCCTTGGTCCAGTTCGTTCGTGTAGATGACCTGCAGGTCTTGCACGCCGGCAGTACGCAGCTTCTTGAGCAGCGCTTCAGTCAGTTCTTCATTGGCCTTGGCGATGATTTCGCCCGTGTCGGCGTCCACAATGTTGCGAGCGACCACACGGCCAATCAGGAAGTCTTCTGGCACGCTGATGTGCGTGGTGCCAGACTGCTCCAGTTCGCGGGTGTGACGGGCCGTGACGCGCTTGTCCTTGGCCACAACCACCTTGCCCGACTTGTCGGTGATGTCGAAGCGTGCCACTTCGCCACGCAGGCGCTCGGAGACAAACTCCATTTGCGCACCGCTGTCCATCAGACGGAAGTTGTCGTTGACGAAGAAGTTCGCCAGGATGGACTCGGGGTTCAGGCCGATGGCCTTGAGCAGAATCGTGACCGGCATCTTGCGGCGACGGTCCACGCGGAAGTACAGGATGTCCTTGGGGTCGAACTCGAAGTCGAGCCAGGAGCCGCGGTACGGGATGATCCGAGCCGAGAACAGCAGCTTGCCCGAGCTGTGGGTCTTGCCCTTGTCATGCTCGAAAAACACGCCTGGCGAACGGTGCAGCTGCGACACGATCACGCGCTCCGTGCCGTTGATGATGAACGAGCCCTTGTCGGTCATCAGGGGCACTTCCCCCATGTAGACCTCTTGCTCCTTCACTTCCTTGACCACCTTGGACTGCGACGTCGAGGACTCGCGGTCATAGATGATCAGTTGCACCTTCGCGCGCACTGCCGAGGCGAACGTCAGACCACGGGTCTGGCACTCACGCACATCGAAGGCAGGCTTTGCCAGGTTGTACTCAATGAACTTCATCTCCACAAAACCGTTGTGGGAGACGATAGGGAAGGCAGCGTCGAATGCCGCCTGAAGGCCTTCGATGGTTCTTTTCTGGGGTGCTGTATCTGCCTGCAGGAAAGCGGTGTATGCGTCCTTCTGCATCTGCAGCAGATAAGGAACTTCGAGCACGCTATCGCGGGTGCCGAAACTTTTGCGAATTCGCTTGCGTTCGGTGTAGGAATAGGCCATGAGATCTCCGGGCAAAGACATGAGTCCTGGGTCTTCGACGACTGACCCGCAAGGAGCGTGGTCCTTACGGGCTTGGCGGTTGGCCACTACCAACCATGGCGGACGGTGATGCGTTGCACATCACCCGAACCAAGGCGTCTTCTGCTGTCGGGGTTGTCAGAAGACACTCGAAAGCCTCGTTGCAGACGGGGCTTACGGGTGCTCTCTGAAAGCACCAAAGGCTGGAGGCCCTTTGAGGAGCACTCCAGCCCTTGAGCAAGACCGAATTACTTGAGTTCGGCCTTGGCGCCGGCTTCCACCAGCTTCTTGACGGCTGCTTCGGCGTCGGCCTTGGCAATGCCTTCCTTGACGTTCTTGGGAGCGCCGTCCACCAGGTCCTTGGCTTCCTTGAGGCCCAGGCCGGTGATTTCGCGCACTGCCTTGATGACGGACACCTTGTTGGCGCCGGCTTCGGTCAGCACCACGTTGAATTCCGTCTTTTCTTCAGCAGCAGCGGCGCCAGCGCCACCACCAGCGGCAGCAGGAGCAGCCATAGCTGCAGCGCTCACGCCAAACTTCTCTTCAATGGCCTTCACCAGGTCATTGAGTTCCAGAACCGTCATGCTGTCCAGCGCGGTCAAAAATGCGTCTTTATCGAATGCCATTTTGATTTCCTAACAATTGTGTTGGTTGACTGCCCAGCTATCAAGCTGCTGCAGGTTCGGCGGCCGGTACGGCTGCGCCTTCGCCTTTTTTCGCCGCCAGTGCGCCCAGCACAACGGCTGTACGCGACATGGGGGACATAAGCAAGCCACAAATCTGAGCCAGCAGAACTTCCTTGGAAGGAATGTTGGCCAGTTGCTTCACGCCGTTGACGTCCAGGGCTTTACCACCGAAAGCGCCACCGCGAATCACCAACTTGTCATTGGTCTTCGCAAAGTCAGCCACCACTTTCGCGGCAGCCACGGCGTCTTCGGAGAAGCCATAGATCAGGGGACCGGTCATCTGGTCTGCCACCACGTCAAACTGGCTGCCTGCCACAGCACGGCGGGCCAGGGTGTTCTTCAGAACACTCAGGCTCACACCCTTGCTGCGAGCATCAACGCGCAGTTTGGTCATGTCGGCGACCGTGATGCCACGGTATTCCGCGATCACAAGCGTTTGAGCTTTAGCGGCGAGGCTGGTCACTTCACTGATGACCGCTTCTTTCTCACTGCGATTAAGACTCAAGGTCTACTCCTTAAATTGCGCACTCAGGCTTGCACCCTCCTGCGCGCTCTTGTTGCAGCGACCAACTGTTTCGGAACGAATTCCATCTGCAGCGGGATCGCCATCTGCGTTGGCCCCGCAAGGGGATTAAGTGCGGCGAGCCACACACCAACGGTCTTGGATGGCCTGCAGGCAGGTATTGCACCACCCACAGCCCACCACATCAGGCCCTTTGAAAAAGGCCCGAAGATTTCAATCGCAATTACGCTGCGATGGATTGCGTATCCACGCGGACGCCAACGCCCATCGTGGAGGACACAGCGACCTTGCGCAGGTACAGACCCTTGCTCGAAGCTGGCTTGGCCTTGTTCAGTGCATCGATCAGCGCAGCCAGGTTGCCTTGCAGCTTTTCGTTGTCGAACGAACGGCGGCCAATGGTGCTATGCACGATACCGGCCTTGTCCACGCGGAATTGC
>NZ_QAIM01000621.1:0-1771 GCF_003061035.1 Acidovorax sp. HMWF018 | reverse complement strand
GGTGTTCAGGCGCTGCGCCACCTGTTGCAGCAGCAGGTCGCCCTGGTCGTGGCCCAGGGTGTCGTTCAGGGTCTTGAAGTTGTCGAGGTCAATGAACAGCAACGCCCCGCCCTGCTGGCGCCGCTGCGCGGTGGCCAGGGCCTGGTGCATGCGGTCCATGAGCAGCATGCGGTTGGGCAGGCCGGTGAGCGCATCGTAGAACGCCAGGCGCTGGATCTCGCGCTCGCTGGCCTTGCGCTGGCGGATATCGGTGTTGATGGCCAGGATGGACTGTGGCTGGCCGTCGTCGCCACGCACCAGCGTCCAGCGGCCTTCCACCTCGATGGTGCTGCCATCGCGGTGGCGCTGCACGATCTCGCCGGTCCACTCCCCCTGCTCCAGCACCGTCTGCGTGGCGTGCCGGAAGTGCGTGGGGTCTTCGTAGAGCAGCGTCTCGATGGACTGCCCCAGCGCCTGCAGCTGCGACCAGCCGTACAGGCGCTCCGCGCTCTTGTTCCAGAAGATGATGCGGTGGTCCAGGTCCCGCACCAGGATGGCGTCCTGGGCCTTGTCCAGCAGCGAGGCCTGGTGGCGGATGCGGATATCGGCCAGCTGCCGCTCGATCTCGGCCGACGCACGCGAGGCAAAGATCTGCAGCGTGGAGGTGATGAAGTCCGTGTCGGCAATCGCGTGGCGGAACAGCACGAAGACGATGCCCACCACCTCGCCGTCGGCATTGCACAGCTGCTGGCCCACATAGGCCTGCGCCCCCACCGCGCGCAGCACGGGGGCTTCGGGGTACAGCTGCTGCACCTTGTCGGTCACCACATGGGTACGCTGGGACATCAGCAACAGGCTGGGCGTGCCGGTCAGGCTGTATTCGTCGTTGGGCAGCATCTGGCCGTCGAGCACGGCGGCCAGCGTGACCACCCGGGGCGCCTGGTCTTGCGAATGCGGCAGCAGCCGCACCACGCAGCCGCCCTGGGCATCCAGCGCATCGGCCATGTTGCGTACCAACTGCACAAAAAATTCGGTGCCGGTGCTGGCCGACACGGCCGCCGCCACCTTGAGCACCGAAGCCTGCAGCCGCTGCTGTGCCTTGTGCGCGCGCAGGCTGGTGATGCCGATGGCCAGGTCGTTGGACAGCTCCTGCAGCAGCGCGGCTTCTTCGGGGCTGATCTGCAACACGTCGGGTGCGTACAGGTACAACAGGCCAAAACTGCGGTCCTGCGCGTGGTCGCGCGCATGCTCGCGCAGCGGCAGGCAGATCACCCCGTGAAAGCCATGCTCCAGCATGCGCTCGGTCCAGTCGGCAAAGTCGCCCTCGGTGCGGATGTCCTGCACGATCACCGGCTGGCCGGTGCGCACCGCAATGCCCGCCGGGCCCCGGCCGTAGGGATCGTCGGCCGACCAGCTCAGTTGCAGGTTTTCCAGATAGTTCTGGTTGTAGCCCGCATGGGCCACCGGGCGGATGGATTTGCGCTCGTCGTCCAGCGCAAACCCCACCCAGCCCATGCGGTAGCCACCGATGTCCACCGCAATCTGGCAGATGGCCTGCAGCAGTGCGGCCTCGGACGTGGCGCGCACCAGGGTTTCGTTGCATGCGCTCAGCAGGCGCTGGGCACGGCCCATGCGCGCCAGCTCGCGCTCGGTGCGCAGGCGTTCGGTCACGTCGGTGGCCAGCACCTGGCGGGCCGGGCGCCCGTTGAAGCTGATGCTGCCCGCCGTGATCTCCACATCCATGAAGCTGCCATCCTTCTTGATGTGGCGGCTGATGACCGGCGCGTTGCGC
>NZ_QAIM01000620.1:0-5988 GCF_003061035.1 Acidovorax sp. HMWF018 | reverse complement strand
TGGCGCGGCTCGGATAGGCCTGGGCATGGGCCAGGGAGCCGAATGCGAGTTGGGCGATGCAGGCCAGGCCAACCAGCCAGGCGGGGATCTTGTGCTTCATGGTGGGTGTCTCCAGTTGTGGGTGGTGCGGGATCAGATGCTGTAGGTCTCGTAGGTCGCGGGGTGGAAGAGCTCGCTGACCGGCACGTGGCGCGATGACAGGCCCTGCTCGTAGTGGGCCCGCACGAAGGTCTCCAGCGTCCTGGCCGAGGCCGCCACGCCGTACGACCAGAAGTCGTCCCCCATCGCCTCGCGGGCAGCCTGCAGCTGCTCCTCGACGAAGGGCAGCGTGACCTTGGTGGCCGAGGTGTCCGACAGCAGCTCCAGCGCGGCGGCCTTGGACTGGGTGAAGGCCTTGACGAGCGCGGCGGGAAGCCAGGGGTGCTTGGCGGCGAGTTCCTTCCTGACGGCCGCCACGTGCATGATCGGGAACACGCCCGTGCGCCGGTAGTAGTCCTTGGCCACCGCGGTCGGGTCGTCGAACAGCCAGCCGATGTTCGGGTTGGCGAGCGCCGACCGGCTCGGCGGGCGCGGCGCCATGAAGCCATCGATCTCCCCGCGGTCGAGCATCTGCGAGATCGTCGCCCCCTCGGGCGCCTGCTCGATCCGGACGTCGTCCGGCAGCTGCAGCTTGACCTTCTCGGGCCGCCCCGGCGTCTCGATGCCCCCGCGCACCCAGGTCACGTCGGAGGGGCGCACGCCGAAGTCGTCCTGCAGGATCGCGCGCGCCCACACGTTGGCGGTGAGCTGGTATTCGGGCAAGCCGATGCGCTTGCCCTTCAGGTCGGCCGGCTCGCGGATGCGGTCCTTGCGCACGTAGATCGACGTGTGCCGGAACGCCCGCGAGAGAAACACCGGTAGCGCGATGTAAGGGCACTCGCCCCGCGAGTGCTTCACCAGGTAGCTGGAGAACGAGAGCTCGGTGATGTCGAAATCGACGCTACGCATCGCCCGGAAGAACATCTCCTCGGGATTGAGGAGCATGTACACGGGATCGACGCCGTCGATCTGAACGCGGCCGTCGAACAGCGCGCGGGTGCGGTCGTAGTCGCCCATGGCGACGGAGAGTTGGAGTTTGCTCACGGGATCAGGACTTCACGGAATAGGAGGGTTCGAACTCGGGACGGTTTTCGCCGTCCAGCCAGACATAGCGGGTCTCGTAGGTGCGCCAGTCGGTCGTCTTGGGGACGATGGCCTGGAAGGAGCAGACGGCCGGCGTGGCCGCCTCGGCGCCGGTGCCGATGGCAGGCGCCCCCTGGTCGAAGGCTTGCACGGCCTCGAGCATCTGCTTGCGGAATTCCACGATCGCCAAGTCGCTGGCGCCCAGACGGTCATGCGTGCGGTCGGCGATGGCGCCCATGGTCAGCCACATCGCCACGTCCTGGTTCGGGAAGCCGGTGATGCCCGTGAAGTTGCCGGCCTTCATGGCGTTGCGGTCCTGCCAGAACTTGTTCGCCTCGTTGCGCAGGGGGCGGTAGTTCTGGTCCAGGTCGACGCCTACCGTCTGGCGCAGGAACTTGCGCCAGGTTTCGGTCTCCGGCGTCTGCGACGGGTGGCCCCAGGCGATGAAATAGAACGCCGTGTTCGTGTCGTCCATCGGCACGTTGATGTTGGCCACGTTGTAGAGGTTATTGGGCGGGATCAGGGCGGTAGCGGGGGCCACGAAGACCGTCGAGCGCACGTAGTCGTTCTCCGCGGCGTTCGTGATCGGACGGCGCAGCGCGGCATAGCGGAAGCCATAGCCGGTGCGCTGCACCTGCATGCGCGGGGCCTTGTCGGTCGAGGGGCGCAGCCAGGTCTTGTCGGTAGCCTTCGCGCCATCGACCCGGGCCGGAACCATATCGGAGGAATGGAGGCTGGAGCTGTGGGCCGAGTCGATGGCGCCCTCGAGAATCTGCGCCCAGTTGCACGGCAGCAGCACCTTCGCGATGCTTACCCGGGTGTCCGCCGTCGGCGCCCACGGCGGCGGCTGGAACTCAGGCATGGTCTCCTTCGGTCCCATGTAGGCCCACACCATACCGGCCCATTCCTTGGTCGGGTACGCGGTGTGCTTGACCTTGTCGACCATGCCGCTCGAAGCCGGCTCGGATGCCATCTCCAGCACGTTCCCGTCGACGTCCATCTTCCAGCCGTGGTAGAGGCAGCGCAGGCCGCCCTCCTCGTTGCGGCCGTAGACCAGCGAGGCGCGACGGTGGGGGCAGTACTCGTCCATGACGCCGACACGGCCTTCGCTGTCTCGGAAGACCACCAGGTCCTCGCCGAACGCCCGCGCCTTCACTGGCGCGCCGTCGGGTTCGCTCACCTCTTCCACGAGGCAGATGGGCGTCCAGTGGCGGCGCATCAGGCGTCCCATGGGGGCGTCGCCTACGACGCGACAAAGCAGCTCGTTTTCTTCGTGAGTCATCATGGTGTCATCTCATCTATCAGGGGTGGTTGATCCAGGGGGTTGAACTAGCAGGCCAGGGCGGCCTCGGATTTGCGGCCCACACGCAGCACCACGGGCTTGGCGCCGTGCTGTAGCTTGCAGAGCCAATGGGTAAGTGCCGAATCGAGGTGCTGGACGTGGGGTGGAAACCATGCCACCAGCTCGTCCGCCACCCGGCGGGCCACCTCGAACTCCCCGCACTCCAGGCGCGCGCGCACGCCGCGCAGCGTGGAAAGCACCGCTTCGTGCTCGCTGATGTGGCAGTCGCGCGGCGGAAACGCCGTCGCGCGCATGAGCTCGTTCTCGGCCGCGAAATGTGAGGCCGCATGCTGGAGCACCGCATCCAGCGCCTGCGCCATCTCCGGCGCGGCGGCGCGCCGCATGCGCTCGATTAGCTCGGCCAGCCGCTCATGCTCGCCATCGATCGCGGCATGCCCGAGAAGCAGCGAGTCTGACCAGATTGGCGCCGGATTTTCAGAGGGCTTCATGGTGGGGAGTACTGGCACCGCTGGCGGTGCCTAGTTTAGTTAGTTGCCTAATTATTCTATGGGCACACGTTGATCCAGGCAACGGTTTTCCCTCCGGGGTTTCCCTAGAATCATTTGGTCTCTAATAATTTTGTAAACTCGGACTCGATGTGTACGCATGGCGGTGCGTGTGCGTGCGTGCGCACCGGTTCGGCCGACGGGCAAACGTCTCCTCCAGTCGCGCGCATGAGCGAGGTGAGGCCGCAAGCCATGCTCCGGCGCCGGTGGCCCCGGTGGCTGGCGCTCCGCCGGCCCACGCAAGCACAGGCGGCACGGCCGCGCCGGGACGCGGCCTCCCCAGGATGAACAAAAAGGATTGAACGTGAGTGAGAGAGAGTTTCTGAAGCAGGTGCACCAGGACGTCGAGCGTGCCTTGGACGAGGATGTCGGCCCGGGAGACCTGACCGCGGAACTGGTCCCGGCGACCGCCCGCGCCACGGCCACCATCACGTGCCGCCAGGCGGCGGTCGTCTGCGGCCGGCCCTGGGTCGAGGAGATACTGCACCGCCTGGCGCCGACGGCGCGGGCCGACTGGCGCGTACCCGATGGCGGCACCTGCGTGCCCGGGCAGGCCGTCGTGGTGATCGAAGGCGTGGCGCGCGAGCTCCTCACCGCGGAGCGCACCTGCCTGAATTTCCTGCAGACGCTCAGCGGCGTGGCGACCAAGACCGCCCGCTATGTCAAGGTGGTCGAAGGCACGCGCGCGGCCGTCCTAGATACGCGCAAGACCATCCCCGGCCTGCGCGCCGCGCAAAAGTACGCCGTGCGCTGCGGCGGCGGCCAGAACCACCGGATGGGCCTGTACGACGCCGTCCTGATCAAGGAGAACCACATCGCGGCAGCGGGCGGCCTGACGGCCGCGTTCCGCGCGGCGCAGGCGCTCAAGGGCCGCGTGGCCTTCATCCAGGTGGAGGTCGAGACGCTGCGGCAGTTGCAGGAAGCGCTCGACGCGGGCGTGGACATGGTGCTGCTGGACAACATGCCCCTGGAGACCGTCCGTGAAGCGGTGCGGCTGGCCCAGGGCCGCTGCAGCCTGGAGGTCTCCGGCGGCGTCACCTTCGAGACGCTGCGGGCCTACGCGGAGACCGGCGTCGACCGCATCTCCGTGGGCGCGCTGATCAAGGACGTGACGGCCGTCGACTTCTCGATGCGCTTCAGCGAGCGGCCGCTGGAGGCCTGAGCCGGGACCGCGTCGCGTCGGCGCGCATGCCGGCGACCGGACGGGCCCGTGCGCCGGGCCGTGGCCCGCATACGCCCCCGGTACCGGCGCCCCGCCGCCATCAGAGCAGGAACACGCCCTTGCCGCCCACGCCCTGGTCGAACAGCCGGTAGGCCTCCTCGGCCCGGTCCAGCGTCCAGCGGTGGGTGTACAGCTGGCCGACGTCGAGCCCCTTGGCGGCGACGAAGGCGGCGCACTCGGCCTGGCCGGTCGTCGAGAACGTCCACGACCCCATGACCGTCATCTGGCGGCGCAGCAGCTCCGGACTGACGTTGATGCGCACCTCGCCGCCCTCGCCGACGAAGCAGCAGGTCCCCCAGGTCTTGGCCGCACGGATGGCCGCGCTGCGCGCGGATGCCGCCCCCGAGGTCTCCAGCGACTTGTCGACGCCCTGCCCGCCGGTCAGCTCCAGGATGGCTTCTGCGACATCGCCGTCGCCCGACGGGGCGAAGGCCACGTCGGCGCCCAGTCGGCGTGCGTGCTCGAGCCGCTGCTCGTTCGTGTCGATGGCGATGACGCGCGCATTCATGGCCCGCGCGAACTGCGTGGCCGACAGGCCGACGGGCCCCTGCCCGAAGATGGCGATGGTGTCTGCCGCGGACAGGTGCATGCGCCGCAGCGCCTGGTAGGCGGTGCCGGTTCCGCAGGCGATCGCCGCGCCGGCCTCGAAGCTCAGCGAATCCGGCAGCGTGACCACGGTGTTCGCCGGCACCTTCAGGTAGGGCGCGTGGCCGCCGTCGTCGTTGTTGCCGTACACGCGCACCATCGGCTGGACGTTGCGGCACAGCTGCTGCCAGCCGGTGCGGCAGTGCGCGCAGGCGTTGCAGCCCTGGTAGTGGTGCACCATGACCCGCTGCCCGACCCGCGCGAGCTGCGCCGGCACGGCCGAACCGACCGCGCAGACGATGCCCGCGGGCTCGTGGCCGGCGATGGGCGGGCGGCCGATCAGCGATGGCATGTAGGCAGGCTGGTCCAGCGGCCTGCGGTAGTTCTGCAGGTCGGTGCCGCACATGCCGGACGCCTTCATCTCGATGACGACGTCCAGCGGCCCGGGCGTCGGGTCCGGCACCTCGAGGTACTCGATCTTGCGGTTCCCGGGAAATACGACACCTCTCATCGTGGCTCCTATGCGATGGATCTGTGGCTGTGCGGCCGGGAGGGTGCCTAGGCCTTGAAGGCGAACGGGTCGCGCACCTCGTCGCCGAGCTCGCACCAGACGCTCTTGGTCTGCAGGTAGTGGTTCACGGCCTCGGTGCCGTTGACGCGCCCGATTCCGCTGGACTTGTAGCCGCCGAAGGGCGAATTGAAGGCCAGCGTGCGGTAGGTGTTGAGCCAGACCGTTCCCGCCTCGAGCCGCCGCGCCATCAGGTGCGCGCGCCGGAAGTCCTTGGTCCACACCCCCGCGGCCAGCCCGAACTCCGAATCGTTGGCCAGGGCGAGGACCTCGTCGTCGTCTTCGAAGGGCATGACCGCGAGGACCGGCCCGAAGACCTCCTTGCAGATCACCGGATTGGCCGCATCCGCCCCGCCCAGGATCGTGGGCGCGAAGAAGTAGCCGCCGTCGAAGCCTGGCACCGCCAGGCGTTCGCCCCCGCAGAGCACGCTGGCCCCTGCGGCCACGGCCTCGCGCACGATGGCCTGGTCCTTGTCCAGCTGGGCCTTGCTCGCGACGGGCCCCATCTGGGTGGCCTGCGCCAGCGGGTCGCCGACCGCGATCCGGCCCGCCCGCCGCACCAGGCGGGAGACCAGTTCGTCGTAGATGCGGCGGTGGATGTAGG
>NZ_QAIM01000619.1:0-1981 GCF_003061035.1 Acidovorax sp. HMWF018 | reverse complement strand
GGTCAGCAGCGGCCTGCTGTGGCAAAAGCTCAGCGCCATTCAGGAACAACTGGCCCGGCAATCGGCCGATTCGGGCGCCCTGGCCATCGAGGCCCGCACCATGGCCCGCCAGGCCGAAGAGCTGGTGCGCGACACGGCGGCACGCCTGTCGGTGGCGGAGGCCCGCGTGAGCGAGGTCGCCCTGCAGCGCAGCCAGCTCGAAGAACTCATGCAAAGCCTGTCGCGTTCGCGCGATGAAAACCTGGTGGTGGACATTGAGTCGGCCATCCGCCTGGCGCAGCAACAGGCCCAGCTCACCGGCAGCCTGGAGCCGCTGGTGGCAGCGCTCAAAAGCGCCAACCAGCGCATCGAGCGCTCTGCCCAGCCCCGCCTGGCCCCCGTGCAGCGCGCCATCGGCCGCGACCTGGACCGCCTGACCCGCGCCACCGTGACCGACACCGCCGGCCTGCTGGCCCGCCTGGACGACCTGGTGCGCCAGGTGGACGACCTGCCCGTGCTCAACGCCGTGGCCCAGGCCGCCTCAACCAAGCGCCTGTCCGCTGGCTCCGCAGCCCCTGGCAGTGCCCCCGCCCCCACCGAGGGCCTGGCTTGGTGGCAAGCGGCCCTGCAGCGCAGCTGGGAGGTGGTGCGCGACGAGGCCCGCAGCCTGGTGCGCGTGAGCCGCATCGACCAGCCCGAAGCCATCTTGCTGGCCCCTGAGCAGACCTTCTTTTTGCGCGAGAACCTCAAGTTCAAGCTGCTCAATGCACGCCTGGGCATCCTGGCACGCCAGTTCGAGTCGGCCCGTGCCGACCTGACCGCAGCCACCGCAGCGCTCAACAAGTATTTCGACCCCGCATCGCGCCGCACCCAGAACGTGGCCTCCACGCTGCAGCAGGCCCAGGCCAGCATGAAGGCGGCCGAGCTGCCGCGCCTGGACGAAACGCTGTCGGCCCTGGCCACCGCCGCTGCGGGGCGTTGACGATATGCGTGCTGCACTTTGGCTTTTGGCGTTGTTTGGCGTGGCGGTGGCGGCCGCGCTGTTTGCGGGCAACAACCAGGGCACCGTCACCCTGTACTGGCCGCCTTACCGCATCGACCTGTCGCTCAACATGGTGGTGTTGCTGCTGGTGGGCGGTTTTGTCACCGTTTATGCGGCGCTGCGGGCCCTGGCGGCGCTGCTGGCGCTGCCGCACCAGGCACGCCGCTGGCGCGTGCAGCAAAAAGAGCGTGCCATGCACGGCGCACTGCTCGACGCCTTGACCCACATGCTGGGAGGCCGGTTCATCCGCTCGCGCAAGGCCGCTGTGGCCGCGCTGTCGCAAGAACACGCGCTGGAGGCCAGCGGCGAGGCCGTGCCCCACGGCAAGCAGCTGCGCGCCCTGGCCCACATGATTGCGGCAGAAGCGTCTCACGCACTGCAAGACCGCGCCACGCGCGAAAGCCACTTGCAGGACGCACTGCAAGAAGCCCCCATGCGCGGCTCCATCAACGAGCAGGAAATGCACGAAGGCGCCCAGATGCGCGCCGCCCGCTGGTCGCTGGACGACCGCGATGCCAACGCGGCGCTCGACCGCCTGGCAGCCCTGCCCCAGGGAGCCGCGCGGCGCACCCTGGCGCTGCGCATCAAGCTCAAGGCCACCCGTCTGGCGCGCCAGACGCAAGAGGCGCTGGACACCGCACGCCTGCTGGGCAAGCACCGTGCGTTCTCACCCAATGCCGCACAGAGCATCGTGCGCGGCCTGGCCACCGAACTCATCAACAGCGCGCACGATGTCGCTCAGTTGCAGCAGATCTGGCTGTCGCTGGAGACCAGCGAGCGCAACATGCCCGAGCTGGCCATCCACGCCGCCCAGCGGTTGGCCGCACTGGGTGGCGATGCCACGCAGGTACGTGCCTGGTTGCTGCCCGTGTGGGAACGCATGGTGGAGCTGCCCGATGCCTTGGCCGAGCAACACGCCCTCAAGCTGGTGCGTGCGCTGGAGGCGGGGCTGGATGCGCT
>NZ_QAIM01000618.1:0-1008 GCF_003061035.1 Acidovorax sp. HMWF018 | reverse complement strand
CCGTGTGCTCCATTTTTGATAGCTGCTTGCGCATATTCCACTATCGCATCAGCACCAAAAGGCTTCAAAACGTGCTGACGATCCCCCAGACACGGCCTGGAGGGTCGTCGGAACCGTCTAAGAGCGGCGAACAAAACTCAGCGAAGCGGTTCTGGCTAGGCACTGTGTCGCAGGCAGTACGACAAGACACAGCAACAACACCAGAAGAGTTTTGTTAGCCGCTCTAAGGATGCGCAGGCCCCGCCCGCACGCGGGCCAGCGCCTCGGGCACATCGCGCCACGCCGGGCGCCCGGGGGCGTAGCGCTGGCGCATGTAGCCCGCCAGCTCGGTGATCTGCGCATCGCTGAGCGCGTGGCCGAAGCCGGGCATGAAGCCGATGTCCCGCGCAGCGGGCTCGCGGATGCCGTGCACGATGACCTGCAGCAGGTTGTCGGGCCGGTCGCTGTGCAGGTTGCTGTTGAGCGCCAGGGGCACGTTCACGCCCAGCAGACGCGGGCCGTCGCCGTCGTGGTGGCAGGCGGCGCAGGCGCCGTCGAACAGGCGCTGGGCCTGGCCGGGTTGCGGGGCCAGCGCGGCGGCCTGGGCCACGGCGGTTTGGGCGCGCTGCTGCGGGTCAGGGACAGGCTGGGCAGCCGCGTCCGTCGCGGTGAACGAGGCCAGGTAGCCCGCCATGGCGCGGATGTCGTCGTCGGGCAGATGCGCCAGCTCGCGCACCACGGGCGCCATGGGGCCGGAGGCGCTGCCGTGTTGCGGGCTGTGGCCGTGGCGCAGGTAGCCATACAACGCATCGGCCGTCCAGGGCACGGGCGCCTTCGACAGGCCGGTGAGCGCAGGCGCCTCCCAGCCGTCAATCATGGCGCCGGAGAGGAACGCAGCCCCGCCTTGCTCCGCCCCCAGCGCATTGCGCGGCGTGTGGCAGGCGCCGCAGTGGCCCACGCCCTGCACCAGGTAGGCGCCCCGATTCCATTCGGGTGGGCGGGTCGGGTCGGGCTTGAACGGGGTCGCGT
>NZ_QAIM01000008.1:0-4820 GCF_003061035.1 Acidovorax sp. HMWF018 | reverse complement strand
CTCAACATCCCCTCGCTGCAAGGCAGCGTCAGCCCTGAAGAATGGCAGCTGCGCTGCGACCTGGCCGCGTGCTACCGGCTCGTCGCGCTGTACGGCTGGAGCGACCTGGTCTTCACCCACATCAGCGCCAAGCTGCCCGAGTCGGTGTCAGGCCCGGGCGAGCACCATTTCCTCATCAACCCCTACGGCCTCATGTTCGACGAGATCACGGCGTCGAGCCTGATCAAGGTGGACATGCTGTGCAACAAGCTGCACGACTCGCCCTTCCCCGTGAACCCTGCCGGCTTCGTGATCCACAGCGCCGTGCACGAGGCCCGGCCCGAGGCGGGCTGCGTGCTGCACACCCACACGCGCGCCGGCGTGGCCATCAGCGCGCAAAAGGGCGGCGTGCTGCCCATCAGCCAGCAAAGCACCTTTGTACTGGGCTCGCTGGCGTACCACGAGTACGAGGGCGTGGCCTTCCGCGACGAAGAAAAGCCGCGCCTGCAGGCCGACCTGGGCGATGCCAACTTCCTCATGCTGCGCAACCACGGGCTGCTCACCGTGGGCAAGACCATTGCCGACGCCTTCCTGTCCATGTACACCTTCGAGAACACCTGCCGCATCCAGATCGACGCGCAGGCCGGCGGCGAACTGACGCAGGTGAACCCGCAGATCGTGACCGGCGTGGCCCAGGCCATGCGCGTGCAGACCGGCGGCCTGGGCGGCGCCTTTGCCTGGCCCGCGCTGCTGCGCAAGGTGCAGCGCGACCTGCCCGGATTCGACAGCTGACGCGACCCCTCCCCGCTGCACCACGCAGCGGGCGCCGGGGTTGCGCCCCGGCGCCTGCAAGAATCCGGCGCAGCGCATAGGATCGGCGGTTTCCGACCGTTTTCAAGGACCGATCCATGAAGCTTTACTACTCCCCCGGCGCCTGCTCCCTGTCCCCCCACATCGCCTTGCAAGAGGCCGGCCTGGCCTACACCCCCGTGCTGGCCAGCACCAAGAGCCACAAGCTGCAGGACGGAACCGACTACTACACCATCAATGCGCTGGGCTACGTGCCCGTGCTGGAGCTGGACAACGGCGAGCGCCTGCGCGAAGGCCCCGCCATCGTGCAATACATTGCCGATCAAGTGCCCGACAAGCAGCTCGCGCCCGCCAACGGCACCCTGGCGCGCTACCGCCTGCAAGAGTGGCTGACCTTCATCGGCACCGAGCTGCACAAGGGCTTCAGCCCCCTGTTCAACCCCGCCACCCCCGAGGAATACAAGCCCATGGTGCGCGAGCGCCTGCTGCAACGCCTGCAGTGGGTGGATGGCCAGCTCGCCGGCAAGCAGTACCTGATGGGCGATCAGTTCACCGTGGCCGACGGCTACCTGTTCACCGTGACCAACTGGACCCAGCCCACCAAGCTCGACATCTCCGGCCTGGCCAACCTGGCGGCCTACCGTGAACGCGTGGGTGCCCGCCCCGCGGTGCAGGCCGCGATGAAGGCCGAAGGCCTGCTGAAATAGGGACACCCCCCTGAGGCGCTGCGCGCCTTCCCCCCGCTCTCGCTACGCGGGCAGGGGGACAACGCCCTCGCTGCGGGGCGGCCCTTGCTCGGCGTTCCTGGCCTAGGCCCCGCCAGTATCGATTGGGAGCACGTAGCTCGACGCGCGGCCAAAACCCCAGTGTGCTACAGCGGCTTCTGCCGCCACGCCACCAGCGCTCCCACCCACAACGCACAGGCCGAGAACACCAGCCCGCGCGCCAGGCCCCCGGGCCCGTCGGCGATCCAGCCCACCACCGTGGGCCCCACGATCTGCCCGGCCGCAAACACGATGGTGAACGCGCTGATGCCGCTGGCCCACAGCGCCTGCGGCAGGTTGTGCCGCACCAGCGCCGTGGTCGATGCCACCACCGACAAAAACACCCCGCCAAACAGCAGCCCTGAGCCCAGCACCACCGGCCACGCGCCCGTGATAGCAGGCAGGATGGTGGCCACGCCCAGCAGCGCATTCAAGCGCGCCAGGGCCTCTCCGCCCCGGCTGCGGTCCAGCAGCCCGGCCCAGATGCGTGAGGACAGCACCACGGCCAGTCCCAGCAAGGCGTAGAACAGCGTCACCTCGCCCGCACCCCGGCCCTGCTCGCGCAGCAGCGCCACCACAAAGGTCATGTAGCCGATATAGCCCACGCCAAACAGGCCGTAACCCAGCAGCGCAGGGGCCAGGGCCCGCCAGCGCACGCGGTCGGGCACTGCAGCCGCCGGTGCGGTCTCGGATGCGGCGGCCACGGGTGCAGCCAGCCCGTTCAACACCCGCGCCGGCCACAGCAATGCCACTGTGGCCGCCACACAGGCCAGCGCCAAAGCCCACCAGGCCCAGGTCCAACTGTGCAGTGCTGGGGCCGCTGCGAGCACCGCAGGCACCAGCAGCGCAGAAAGGGTGATGCCCCAGCCCGTGCCGCCGTAGTACAGGCCCAGCAGCAAGCCGCTGCGCCCCGGCACCTGGGCACCCAGCCGGGCCGCCAGCAGCCCCCCGGCAATGAACACCAGCGCACTGGCCCCGCCGGCCAGCAGGCGCTGCACCAGCAAGGGCGCTGCCTGTGTGAAAAATCCGCTCAGGCCCATGAACACCGTGGCCATCACGGCGCCCACCACCAGCACTGCGCCCGGGGCCGCGCGCCGCAACAGCCAGGGTGTGGCCAGAGCACCCAGCAGATAGCCCAGCGCGTTCGCCGTGTTCATGCCCCCGGCCAGCGTGTAGGACCAGCCCAGGTCTTCGCGCATGGGCGGCAGCAACAGGGCATAGGCAAACCGCGTGATGCCCAGCGAGATGGCGGCGCCCATCGACAGGGCCACGGCGAGCCACAGGCTGCGCAACGGGGAGACAGGGAACGGTGCGGGGGGCGGTAGCAAGGGCATGGCCTTTCATTCTCATGCAACGGCCACGGTGCTGCAGAAGTGACGGGCTTGAGCGACTCGGTTAACACAAAACCGGTGCCCTTGTTGACGCCAGTGCGCTGCACGTTTTGCGCTGCAGCATTAAGCTGCAAGGCTGCTTTGTTTGCACGTACCTCTACAGGACACCTTCAACATGACCTCATTGTTTGAACCCACCCGCGCGGGCGACCTCCAGCTGGCCAACCGCATCGCCATGGCGCCGCTCACGCGCAACCGCTCGCCCGAGGCCATCCCCACCGACCTGGTCGCCACCTACTACGCGCAGCGCGCCAGTGCCGGTCTCATCATTTCCGAGGCCACAGCCATCAGCCCGCAAGCCCAGGGCTATGCCGATGTACCCGGCCTGTACGGCACCGAGCAGCTGGACGGCTGGAAGAAGGTCACCCGCGCCGTGCACGATGCCGGCGGCAAGATCGTGGTGCAGCTGTGGCATGTGGGCCGTGTCTCGCACACCGACCTGCAGCCGGGCAACGCCGCCCCCGTCGCACCCTCGGCCGTGCAGGCCAACACCAAGACCGTGCTCATCAAGGACGGCGTGCCCACCTTCACCCCCACCTCCATGCCCCGCGCGCTCGATGCCGAAGAGATCCCCGGCATCGTGCAGGACTACCGCCACGCCGCGCGCAACGCCATTGCGTCGGGTTTTGACGGTGTGGAAATCCACGCGGCCAACGGCTACCTGATCGACCAGTTCCTCAAGACCGGTGCCAACCAACGCACCGACGACTACGGCGGCAGCATCGCCAACCGCGCGCGCCTGCTGCTCGAAGTGACCCGCGCCATCGTCGAGGAAATCGGCGGCGGCCGCACCGGCATCCGCCTGTCGCCCGTCACGCCCGCCAACGACATCGTGGACGCCGATCCGCAGCCGCTGTTCGACCACGTGGTGCGCCACCTGGGCCCGCTGGGCCTGGCCTACATCCACGTCATCGAAGGCGCCACCGGCGGCCCGCGCGAGGTGGAAGGCCGCCCGTTCGACCACGCCGCGCTCAAGGCCGCCTACCGTGCAGCGGGCGGCAAGGGTGCGTGGATGGTCAACAACGCCTACACCCGCGAGCTGGCCGATGCCGCCCTGGCCAAGGGCGCCGACATCGTGGCCTTTGGCCGCCCCTTCATCGCCAACCCCGACCTGGTGGCGCGCCTGAAAACCAACGCACCGCTCAACGAGGTGAACCGCGCCACGCTGTACGGCGGCGGGGCCGAGGGGTACACGGACTACCCGGCGCTCAGCGCCTGAGTCTGCACCGCGCCGGAACGGCCCCATGGGGCCGCACCGGTTGCAGCTGCCGCTGCGCGAGCCAGCGGTCGCCTGCCGCAGTCAGCACCAAGCGGCGCAGTCGCTCAAGAGGGTGAGCCGAGCCCGATCGGACTGGGCGCCCGCATGACGATGCGGGTGAAGAGCCGGTCATAGGCCGCGTCGCGCGGCTTGCCAGGGGCCAGCGGGTTGGTGTTGCTGGCAAAGGCCGCGTCGATGGCAGTCCAGTCGCCCGGCTGCAGGGTCTCCTGGGCGGCGGGCAGCACCACGGTTTCTTCCAGGCGCATGTGCTCCAGGTAAAAGCGGATGTAGCGCTCCAGCGCCAGCGCAAACGCCTCGCGGCGCGCGTCGCCCATCAGCTCCCAGCCCAGCAGCAGGTGCTGCAGTTCGCGCACGGCGGCCTCGCCGCCCTCATGGTCACGCTCCAGCTGGGCGATGGCCTCGGCCGCCTGGGGCGAGCGCTCGGCCACCCTGGGGAACAGCCACTGCGACTCCTTGGGGTGGTGCTGGCGCTCGGGAAACTCGTCGATGTAGAACAGCATGGCCCGCATCACGTCAAAGAACGCGGCGGGCTCGTCGCCCGGGCCCTGGTCCAGCATCAGGCGCAGCGAGTGCAGCACCGCCGCGAGCGACGCATGC
>NZ_QAIM01000099.1:0-3947 GCF_003061035.1 Acidovorax sp. HMWF018 | reverse complement strand
TCTCCCTACAGTCGCCATCACCCCGATGAACGACACGGCGACCGCGCCAGGAGACACCCCATGGGCCCCACACCCCCTTCTTCATTCCCCCGCTCGCAGCACGCCGCCGGGAGCCACCGGCCATGAGCGGCGATGCTGTGGTCGATGTGCTGGTCATCGGCGGCGGCAACGCCGCCCTGTGCGCCGCGCTGATGGCACGCGAGGCCGGCGCCAGCGTGCTGCTGCTCGAATCGGCTCCGCGCGCCTGGCGCGGCGGCAACTCGGCCCACACGCGCAACCTGCGCTGCATGCACGATGCGCCGCAGGACGTGCTGGTCGATGCCTACCCCGAGGAAGAGTTCTGGCAAGACCTGCTCAAGGTGACAGGCGGCCTCACCAACGAACACCTGGCGCGCCTGGTGATCCGCGAGTCGGCCACCTGCCGGCCCTGGATGCGCCGCCACGGCGTGCACTTTCAGCCCGCGCTGGCGGGCACGCTGCATGTGGCGCGCACCAATGCGTTCTTCATGGGCGGCGGCAAGGCGCTGGTCAATGCGTATTACCGCAGCGCGGAGCAGCTGGGCGTGCAAGTCCGCTACGAGGCGCCCGTGGAGCGCATCGAGATGGACGGCCGCCGCTTCGTCGCCGCCCACCTGGCCAAGGGCGAACGCATTGCCGCCAAGAGCTGCGTGCTGGCCGCGGGCGGCTTTGAATCGAACCGCGAGTGGCTGCGCGAGGCCTGGGGACGGAATGAGCGCGGCGAGTGGCCGGCTGACAACTTCCTGATCCGCGGCACGGCCTACAACAAGGGCGTGCTGCTCAAGCACCTGCTCGACGACCATGGCGCCGACCGCATCGGCGACCCCACGCAGGCGCACATGGTGGCCATCGACGCGCGCGCGCCGCTGTACGACGGCGGCATCTGCACGCGCATCGACTGCGTGTCGCTGAGCGTGGTGGTCAACCGCAACGGCGAGCGTTTTTACGACGAGGGCGAAGACTTCTGGCCCAAGCGCTATGCCATCTGGGGCCGCCTGGTCGCGCAGCAGCCGGGGCAAATCGGCTACTCCATCATCGACAGCAAGGCCATCGGCCGCTTCATGCCGCCCGTGTTCCCGGGCGTGAAGGCCGACACCCTGCCCGAGCTGGCGCAGAAGCTCGGCCTGCCCGTGGACACCTTCATGCGCACGCTGACCGGCTACAACGCCGCCTGCCGCGTGGGCACGTTCGACCACACCACGCTGGACGACTGCCACACCGAAGGCGTGGCGCCCGCCAAAACGCACTGGGCGCGGCCCATCGACACCGGCCCGTTCTACGGCTATGCGCTCAAGCCTGGCGTCACCTTCACCTACCTCGGCCTGCACACCGACGACACGGCTGCGGTGCGCTTTAACAACCAGCCCAGCCCCAACCTGTTTGTGGCGGGCGAAATGATGGCCGGCAACGTGCTGGGCAAGGGCTACACCGCCGGCGTGGGCATGAGCATTGGCACTGCGTTTGGCCGCATTGCGGGCACGCAGGCAGCTTTGGCCTCCAAACGCCCGGTAGCGCTAGTCGAACATGCCTCAAACGCTACAAAACAAGGAGCAAACCATGCAAACGCTTGAGGCCCTGACGCGCGACGCCCGGGCGCTGGCAAATGGCGACATCGTGCTGTCTGCGCCCGAGACCGAGGTGGCGCGCCAGCTGCAGATCTGCAACGCCTGCCGCTACTGCGAAGGTTTTTGCGCCGTGTTCCCGGCCATGACGCGGCGGCTGGAGTTTGGCAAGGCCGACATCCACTTCATCGCCAACCTGTGCCACAACTGCGGCGCCTGCCTGCACGCCTGCCAGTACGCGCCGCCGCATGAGTTTGCGGTGAACATTCCGCAGGCCATGGCCCAGGTGCGTGGCCAGACCTACGCCGACTACGCCTGGCCGCCCGCACTGGGCCAGCTCTACCAGCGCAACGGCCTCACGTTGGCGCTGGCGCTGGTGGCCGGGCTCACGGTGTTCCTGCTGCTGGCCGTGGTGCTGCATGGCCAGGGCATCGCCGCGCTGTGGCAGGCCCCTGTGGGCGGCTTCTACGGCATCTTCCCGCACAACCTGCTGGTGGGCCTGTTTGCGCCCGTGTTCCTGTTCGCCGTGCTGGCGCTGGGCCTGGGCGTGCGCCGCTTCTGGCGCGACGTGACGCCCGCTACCAGCGGCGCGCCGCTGAGCGCGCCCGCCACGGCCGAGGCCACCGATGCCGTGCTGCGCCTCAAGTACCTGGACGGCGGCCATGGCGATGGCTGCCACAACGAGGACGATGCCTACACCCTGTCGCGCAGGCGCATGCACCACCTCACGTTCTACGGCTTCATGCTGTGTTTTGCGGCCACCAGCGTGGCGACGCTGTACCACTACCTGCTGGCCTTGCCTGCACCGTACGACCTGCCCAGCCTGCCCAAGCTGCTGGGCGGCATTGGCGGTGTCAGCCTGGCCGTTGGCACGGCCGGCCTGTGGCGGCTGAACCTGCGCCGCCACCCGCAACACGGCGATGCCGCACAAAAGCCCATGGACCGCGCCTTCATCGCCCTGCTGTTCCTCACCGCCACCAGCGGCCTGGCGCTGTGGGCGGTGCGTGGCACCGCAGGCCTGCCGCTGCTGCTGTGCCTGCACCTGGGCGCGGTGATGGCGCTGTTCGCCACCATGCCCTACGGCAAGTTTGCGCACGGCATCTTCCGCACCGCATCGCTGCTGCGCCATGCGGTGGAGAAGCGACAGCCCAACCCCATCGGCCTCGGTTCCGACTGATCCCCGCACCCCACCATCCACGATGAAGGAGACCTCCATGAAAAAACGCACCCTCTTGATGAGCGCGCTGGCACTCGCCACGGTTACTGCAACGCTGTCTGGCGCAGCCCACGCGCAGGATTTCCCGCCCAAGAAACCCGTCACGCTGGTCGTGGGCTTTGCCGCAGGCGGCGCGGCCGATGCGGCGGCACGGCTCATCGCCAAGAAGCTGGGCGAGAACATCGGCCAGTCGGTGGTGGTGGACAACAAGGGCGGCGCAGGCGGCAACATCGCGCACCAGTTTGTGGCCAATGCGCCCGCCGATGGCTCGGTGCTGCTGCTCGGGTCGGTGGGACCGCTCACCATTGCGCCCCACCTGATGAAGGTGGCCTACGACCCCTTCAAGGACCTGGCCGCCGTGTCGGGCGGGGTGAACTTTCCGAACGTACTGGTGGTGCACAAGGGCGCGGGCGTGAAGACGCTGGCCGAGTTTGTGCAGCTGTCCAAGAAGAAGCCCGGCAGCGTGGACTTTGCCTCCACCGGCGCGGGCTCGGCATCGCACCTGGCGGGTGAACTGTTCAACCAGCGCGCCGGCATCGACATGACGCATGTGCCCTACAAGGGCGGCGCCCCGGCGCTGCAGGACCTGCTGGGCGAGCGCGTGACTTCGTACTTCGCCGCGCCCCCCACTGCGCTGCCGCATGTGGAGACGGGCAAGCTCATACCGCTGGCCACCACCGGTCTCACGCGCCCGGCCTACCTGCCCAACATCCCTACCGTGGCGGAGTCGGGCTATCCGGGCTTTGAGGCGCTCAACTGGTACGCCTTTGTGGCGCCGGGCAAAACGCCCGCACCGCTGCTGGACCGCTGGAACCAGGAGATCGTGAAGGTACTGAACGACCCGGGCGTGAAAGAGGCGCTGAACAAGCACGGCCTCACGCCGCAGCCCACCACACGCGCCGAGCTGACGGCCTTCATGAAGAAGGAATCGACCCAGTGGGCCACCATCATCAAGGAACGCAAGCTGACGGCGGACTGATGGGAGCGGGCGCAGGAGCTGCGGCAGCGGGGCAGTGGCGCCTGCCCGCCATCCTCGTTTTCCCGGAGGCCGTCACACAGCCGACACCCGCCGCCGCGCCGGGTGCGCAACACTGTGGCAAACCTCCCAGGAGTCCTGTCGATGCCTGCCCGCATTTCCTCCCTTTTGACCG
>NZ_QAIM01000617.1:2306-3684 GCF_003061035.1 Acidovorax sp. HMWF018 | reverse complement strand
GCACTGTGCCCACCCCCACCGTGTACACCCGCACCCCCCGGTCGGCCGCCCACTTGGCGGCTTCCAGTGGGTCCACGCCCGTGGTGCGCTGGCCGTCCGTCAGCATGATGATGGCGGCCGAGTTGTACGAGCCTGGGGCCACGGGCGTGAACGTCTTGGCGGGGTCCTGTTGCTTGCCCAGCTCTTCGATGGGCTTCGGGCGCATGGCCTGGCGGCCGCCCAGAGCGGCGATGTCGATGCCCGCATCGGGAAAGATGGTGGCCAGGGACAGCATGATGCCGTTGCCCGTGGCCGTGCCGCGCTGCAGCTGGAAGCTGTCGATGGCTTTCACCAGGTCTTCACGGCTCTGGGTGGGCAGCTGGGCCAGCTGGGCGCTGCCCGCAAAGGCCACGATGCCCACGCGCACATGGCGCGGCAGGTCGGCAATGAAGGCCTTGGCGGCGTTCTGGGCGGCGGTGATGCGGTCGGGCTCCACATCGGCGGCGCGCATGCTGCCCGACACGTCCATGGCCAGCATGATGGTCTGGTCCTGCGAGGGCAGGGTGATGACGGCTAGCGGGCGCGCGGCGGCCAGCAGCAGCGCCACCAGGGCCAGCAGGAACAGCGCGGGTGGGATGTGGCGGCGCAGGTGCTGGCCCGGGCCCATGGCCTCGCGCACCAGGGACAGGCTGGAGTAGGTCAGCGCTGTCTTCTTGCGCCGGTGCAGGAGCCACCAGTACAGCAGTACCAAGAGGGGCACAGCCAGCAGCAGCCAGAGCAGGGTGGGCCAGAGAAAAACCATGGTGTGTGTCCTTGGTGGCGAGTACAGCGTGTGCGGCGGGTGATCAATCGATCAGTCAGGCGGCGGCAGCCGTTGCGGATGCCGATGCGGGGACGAGGGGGTGGCTGTGCGCCCGCACCCGGCGCTGGCGCAGGTCCATGAAGCGCAGCAGGGCGTCGACCAGGTCGTCGTCGGTGCACAGCTCCAGCGTGTCGGCACCTGCGCGCGTCAGGCCTTCACGCAGCGCGGCCTCGCGGTCGGCGGCCAGCTGGGCAAAGCGGCGGCGAAAGCCCGCGTCGTGCGTGTCCACCTGCAGTTGCTCGCCGCTTTCGGCATCGCGCAGTGTGACCAGGCCCACGTCGGGCAGCTCCAGCTCCAGCGGGTCGAGCAGGCGCACGGCCACCACGTCATGCCTCTGGGCCAGCTGGGCCAGGGGCTTTTCCCAGCCGGGCGCGCTGATGAAGTCGGACACCACAAACACCGTGGACCGGCGCTTGAGCGTGGCCAGGCCGGTCTGCAGCAGCCGGTGCAGTTCGGTGGCGCCGCCACCCGTCTTGTGCGGTGGCACCGGGGTTTTGGACGGCAGCAGTTTGTGCACCAGGTGCAGCACATGGGCGC
>NZ_QAIM01000617.1:1818-2267 GCF_003061035.1 Acidovorax sp. HMWF018 | reverse complement strand
CCGCCGTAGAGCACGGCGCCCACACGGTTCCCGTGGCGGGTGAGCAGGCGCGAAAGCACGGCGACAAAGCCGGTCAGGATGTCGCGCTTGGCATGGCCGGTGGGGCCAAAGCTGATCGACGGACTCAGGTCCAGCAGAAACCAGGCCGACATTTCGCGGTCTTCGGTGAACACGCGCACATGGGGCGTATTCAGCCGCGCGGTCACGTTCCAGTCGATGTGGCGCACATCGTCATGCGGCTGGTATTCGCGCAGGTCGGTCAGGTCCAGACCAGTGCCGCGCATCAGCGTGCGGTAGTCGCCCTGCAGCAGGCCGTCCAGGCGGCGGATCACCTTCCACTCCAGCTCGCGCAGCAGCCGGTCGGCCTGCCCGGGCAGCGTGGGCAGGGTGTGGACCGTGGCGGATGGGACGGATGTGGCGGGCGGCTTGCTGGTCATGGCGGGTGGACT
>NZ_QAIM01000617.1:0-1808 GCF_003061035.1 Acidovorax sp. HMWF018 | reverse complement strand
GTGCAAGGGGCGCGCCGGTGCCGGGATCTTGGCCATGATGCGCTGGATGAGCGCGTCGGCATCCAGCCCTTCAGACAGCGCCTCGTACGACAGCGCCACGCGGTGGCGCAGCACGTCGGCGGCCAGGTCCACCATGTCTTCGGGCAGCACATAGTTGCGACCGCGCAGCATGGCCAGGGCCTGCGCGCCCTCGGCCAGGGCAATGGTGGCGCGCGGGCTGGCGCCGCAGCTGATGTAGCCGACCAGGTCTTTCAGGCCATGGCGTGCAGGCTCGCGCGTGGCCGCCACCAGCTTTACGGCGTACTGCAGCATCGACGGATCTACATACACCGTGCGGCATTCGGCCTGCAATGCCGCCAGCTGCGCCGTGGTGGCCACAGGCAGCACCTGCACGGGCACATCGAGCGCGCGCTGGGCGATCACGAATTCTTCTTCCTCGGTGGGGTAGCCCAGCAGCACCTTCATCATGAAGCGGTCCACCTGCGCCTCGGGCAGCGCGTAGGTGCCTTCGGTCTCGATGGGGTTCTGGGTGGCCATCACCAGGAAGGGCTCGGGCACCTTGTGGGTTTCGCCCGCAATGGTCACCTGGCGCTCCTGCATCACCTCCAGCAGCGCGCTCTGCACCTTGGCGGGCGCGCGGTTGATTTCGTCGGCCAGCAGCAGGTGGGTAAAGACCGGGCCCAGCGTGGTGCTGAACTCGCCGGTTTTTTGGTTGTACATGCGCGTGCCCACCAGGTCGGCGGGCACCAGGTCGGGCGTGAACTGGATGCGCTTGAAGCTGCCCTGGATGGTGCTGGCGAGTGTTTTCACCGTCAGCGTCTTGGCCAGGCCCGGCACGCCCTCGACCAGCAGGTGGCCCTGGGCCAGTATGGCGACCATGACGCGCTCCAGAAAGCGGTCTTGCCCGACCACCACGCGTTTGACCTCGTAGAGCACCTGTTCCATCAGCGTGGCGGTGGCGGCGTTCGATGCATTGGGCGACGTGCTGGATGACATGGGGCTCCTTGCGATGACGAGTGGAATGGTGGGGTGGTGTGCGGTCAGAACGGCGGCATGCCCACGGCGGACGCCGCGTTTTCGATGGGCACCGCGAAGCCGATGCCGATGAAGGTGCGCGCCTGGGTGGGGTTGAGGATGGCGGTGACGATGCCCACCACCTCGCCGTCCATCGTCACCAGCGGGCCGCCAGAGTTGCCAGGGTTGGCCGCTGCGTCGAACTGGATCAGATTGCTGAGCTGGCGCTTGCCCTCGGGCGACGTGAATTCGCGCTGCAGGCCCGACACCACGCCCGCCGAGGCCGAGGGGCCGATACCAAAAGGAAAGCCGACGGCCACCACATGGTCGCCTGGACGCAGGTTCTGGGTGGACCGCAGGGTGGCGGCTTCCAGGTCGTCGGGCACCTTGTGGGCCTGCAGCACAGCCAGGTCGTTTTCGGGTTGCACGCCGGTGATGCTGGCCGTGGTTTCCAGTCCGTCGTGGAAGGTGATGCCGATGCGGTCTGAGCCCGCCACCACATGCAGGTTGGTCAGGATGACGCCTTTGTCCACGATGACCACGCCCGTGCCGATGCCGCGCTCGACCTCTTCCTTGCCGTTCTTGCTGCGCCCGTAGCCCACCACGCGCACCACCGAGGGGCCGATGCTCTCCACAGCCCGCGCGGCGGCAGAGGGCGGGGTGGTGGTCTCCAGCGTGCGCAGCACCGCGGCGTCGATGTCGTCCTGGGTGATCTTGCGGGCGGGGCTGCGGGTGTTGTGCCAGGCGCTGGCTACCAGCAAGGCGGCCAACAGCACCACGATGGTCCACAGGGC
>NZ_QAIM01000616.1:0-2682 GCF_003061035.1 Acidovorax sp. HMWF018 | reverse complement strand
CGACGCTCCGGGTGCCTCAAGGGATGCAGGCGATCGTAGGAAACGGTGTTTGGTGCGGCAATGACGGATCGTCTCTATCGGCTGACAAGAAGCCTCTTTTGACGGATGCAGGCAGGCGGCATCCCCATAGCCGGAGGGCCCTGCGCTAACCTCGCGACATCGATGGTGAACGCTGAAGAGGAGACGCTATGGATCTGGGTGCAATGCTGGCCAGCAAGCAGGTGCTGGTCACGGGGGCCTCGTCGGGCCTGGGCGAAAACTTTGCCCGGCTGGCCGCCGGTTGCAAGGCCAAGGTGGTGATCGCGGCGCGGCGCAAGGCCCGGCTCGACAAGCTCGCGCTGGAACTCGAAAAACTCGGTGCGCTGCAAGTCACGGTGCTGGAAATGGATGTGGCTTCCGAGCAGTCCATCGACGGCGCCTTTGCCGAACTGGACGCCTTGGGCGTCACGCTCGACGTGGTGGTCAACAACGCCGGGGCTGCCAACGACGGCCTGTCGCTCACGCTGCCTGCCGCCGACTTCGATGCGCTGATGGCGACCAACGTGCGCGGCGTGTGGCTGGTGGCCGCGCGTGCCGCGCAGCGCTGGGTGGATGCCGGGCGGGGCGGCTCCATCATCAACATCGCATCCATCCTGGGCGAGCGCGTGATGCCGGGCGCCATGCTGTATGCCACGTCCAAGGCCGCAGTGGTACACATGACCAAGAGCCTGGCGCTCGAATGGGCGCGCCACGGCATCCGTGTCAATGCCATCGAGCCGGGCTACATCAGCACCGAGATGACCGACGCCATGTGGGACACCGCCTATGGCAAGGCGCTCATCCAGCGCGTCCCGATGCGCCGCCTGGGCAAACCGGAAGAGCTGAACGGCCTGTTCCTGCTGCTCGCGACCGAGGCCGGGTCGTGGATGACCGGCGCCTGCGTGCCGGTGGACGGCGGGCATTTGTGCTCATCGCTTTGAGGGCGGCGGGCCAAAGTAGCGCTGCGTCCTGGGGATTCGTAGAGAGAATCCCCAGGTTCAACCCATGAAAATCAGCGGGCTTCGTTGATGATATGAAGCTGCGTGAATTCCAGCAATCCTTCCTCGGCCAGCTCTCCGCCCATTCCAGATTGTTTGGCGCCGCAAACGGGAATTGCGGGGCCAATATCAAGATGCTTGTTGATCCAGGTCGTGCCTGAATACATCCGCAACGCAATCTCGCGCGCTTTTTCTCTATCCGCTCCCCAGACGGAACCGCCCAAACCCCAGGGAGAATCGTTTGCGCTGGTCAGTGCTTCTTCAGGGTCGGAATATTTGATGACAGGCAAGACCGGTCCGAACTGCTCTTCCTGAACCAGGCGCGAGCTATTCTTAATATCGGCCACAATGGTTGGACGGATGAAGAATCCGGCTTGGCCCTCGGCTTCGCCGCCTGCCACGATACGGCCATCCTTCCTGGCTATTTCCAGGAATTCCTTGAGCTTTGCATATTGCATGCGGTTTTGTATGGGCCCCATCGTGGTGCCCTGGTCCAATCCGTTGCCGACCACCACCTGTTTTGCCAGGGCTGCGAGGCGGTCAACCACATCGTCATAAATTGATTCATGCACATAAGCGCGTTTGACCGCGATGCAGACCTGCCCGGCATTCAAAAAGGCCCCATTGAAGATGCCTTGGGCAACGCTGGCCGGGTCAGCGCCCGGCAGGACGATGGCGGCATCATTCCCACCCAGCTCCAGGGTCAGGCGCTTGAGGGAGGTTGCGGCGGATGCCATCACTTTCTTCCCAGTGGCGGATGAGCCTGTGAACGAGATCTTCGCCACGTCCGGGTGCTGGGTCAGATAGCCGCCCAGGTCATTCTGGTCGGTGACGACGTTGACCACGCCCGCCGGGAAAATGCCGGCCATGATCTCGCCAATCTTCAAGGTGGCCAAAGGCGTGGTGGGGGCTGGCTTGATAATGATCGTGTTGCCAGCCAGCAGGGCGGCGGGCAATTTGAATGCCATCAGCAGCAGTGGGAAATTCCAGGGAATGATGGCGCCCACCACACCCAGCGGTAGCCGGTGCTGCTCAACGCGCATGGTCTCGTTGTCTTCAAGAATCTTGACCGGCAGTTCCTGGCTGGCAATGCCACGGATGAATAGAGCCGTCCATAAAACCTCGGTCGTGGCTTCGCCGAGCGGTTTACCTTGCTCCTGGGTCAGCACGCGCGCCAAATCGTTTTGTTGCGCATCCATCGCGTCAGCGAGTTTCAGCAACATTTCCCTGCGCTGCGCGATGGGGCGGCGAGACCAGGCTGGAAAGGCGGCTTTTGCCGCTTGAATGGCGGCCTCCATTTGCGCCTCGTCGGCGCGGGGGCACAGGGCCAGTACCGTTTCGGTTGCGGGGTTGATGACTTCCATGGTGGAAGCGCCATCGACCAGTTCACCGTTGATGAGCAGCTTGTAATTCGCCATATTTGTCTCCTGTTGTTGCAGTGTTGTGCGGAATATGGAATGCATGCGTATTCAGCACAGAAATGCTACAACCCGGTCTCCAACGGGACAATGACGGAACGTCTCGCTGGGCTGGCAAAAGACCTCAATTTCCTGGCGTTGCCAAATGCTCTTGAATTCATAGCATTCAGCCAAGGTGGAATAAAGGCGGGAGGCAGATTGGGTTACGCTTAGGCAGTTCAGGACTCTTTCGCGGGAGGGTTGTTGAG
>NZ_QAIM01000615.1:0-3853 GCF_003061035.1 Acidovorax sp. HMWF018 | reverse complement strand
GGGCAGGGCGGTGCCCTGGTGCCTCTGATGTGTGTGGACAAGACGCCGCAGGAACTGGCATCGTTCGACGCACTGGTGACCGAGGCCCGCCAGTTCACCGCCCCGGGCCACGACTGGGCCATCGTGTTTGCGGCGGCGATGTCCGGCACGCTGAACCAGGCGCCCAGCAGCGCCGATGCCGAGGCGCCCTTGCAGCGCATGGTGGATGCGATCAAGGGTGGGGCGCATGGGGCGTTCATTCCGTTTGACCGCCAGGGCCACCCTGTGCGGTTTGGCTGAGGCCTGCCATGGCACAGGCGTCCGTACCTGCGTCCGCATCCGCATCTGCACCCGTATCTGCTGCCGCGCCAAGGCATCTGCCCGGCTTCAGCGCACCGGCCGTGGGCTTTGAGCAGCCTTTTGCCATGCTGGAGGCCTGCCACGAGCGCGTGCAACGCACGCTGGGTTTGCTTGGCCGCTTGCGTGAGCATGTGCGAAAGCAGGGCGTTGACAACGATGCCCGCCAGGCCGCGCGGGATGTGCTGCGTTATTTCGACATCGCCGCACCGCTGCACCACCAGGACGAAGAACTGCATGTGTTCCCCCTGCTGCTCGCCCAGGCCACGCCCGAGGTCCGGGCGCTGGTCACGCGCCTGCAGCACGACCACGTGGCCATGACCACCGACTGGGCCGCGGCCCGGCCCGGGCTGCAAGCGTTGCTGGATGAAAGCGCCACCGGCTTCACGCCCCAGGACGAGGCTGCGCTGGACCGTTTTGCCATGCGGTATGACGCCCACATCGCCGCCGAAGAAGGCGTTGCCTACCCTGCTGCTGCCACTTTGCTGCCGCCCGCGTCCCTTGCGGCGATGGGGCAGGAGATGGCTGCGCGGCGGGGTGCTATCTGATTGCTATCAAAAATATAGCTTCAAGCACATATTCGACTGGCGCAAGAGGCCGCTAGGGCTGAAATTTGGGCGTCAGCTGCCCCAGGGGCTGCTTGGCGCCCGGTGCCACGCGGCCGTTGCCCGGTGGCGATGCCAGCCGTTCCGTCTGGGCAGCGCCTTGGCGGCTGCAGGGCCAGCGGCTCGCGCGATACTGCGGGGTTGCGCGCGCGCCCCGCCGCGCCTGTTTGCCTGCCTGCCGTTTCCCGTATGCGCCCCCTCTTTATTGTTCGCACCCTGGCCACCCTGGCCTTGGCGTGGGCCGCTGCCGCCGCCTGTGTGGCCCTGCAGACCCCGCTGCCCTGGATGATCGGCCCACTGCTGGCCACTTCTGTCGTGTCGATGGCCGGCGGCCCCACCGAAAGCTGGGGCCCGCTGCGCAACGCCGGGCAATGGACCATTGGCGCCGCGCTGGGCCTGTATTTCACGCCCCAGGTGGTCGCGCTGATCGGCGGCCTGTGGTGGGCCATCGTGCTGGGCATTGCGTGGGCGCTGCTCCTGGGCTGGCTGTTTGGTGCGTGGCTTTACCGCGTGCATGCGCCCCGCATGCACGGTGTCCCTGCACCGATGCTGCGCGCCACCAGCTACTTTGCCGGCGCGATTGGGGCGGCGTCCGAGATGACCTTGTTGTCCGAGCGCGAAAACGCACGCACTGACCTGGTGGCTGCCAGTCACAGCCTGCGGCTGCTGATCGTTACGGTGACCATTCCGTTCGCGCTGCAGTTCAGCGGCCTGCACGGCCTCGATATCCTGCCGCCCACGCTGCGGGTGGTGAACTGGTCGGGGCTGGCGCTGATGGCGCTGCTGACCGGTGCGGGGGCGTTGCTGATGGACCGGCTGGGCCGCGCCAACCCCTGGTTCATGGGGGCGATGCTGGTGTCCATGGGCCTGACCATGGCAGGCCAGAGCCTATCGGCGGTGCCCCAGGGCATGGTCAACGCAGCGCAGCTCGTGATCGGGGTGAGCCTGGGCGTGCGGTTTCGCGCGGAGTTCTTGCACACTGCGCCGCGTTGGCTGGCGTCGGTGGCGCTGGGCACGGTGGCGCTGATGGGCGTGTGCGCACTGTTTGCCGCTGCCCTGGCCTGGGCGACAGGGCTGCCCTGGGTCACCTTGCTGCTGGGCACTTCGCCCGGCGGCATCACCGAGATGGCCATCACGGCCAAGGTGCTGCAGCTGGGGGTGCCCGTGGTGACGGCGTTCCAGGTGTGCCGGCTGATTGCGGTGCTGATGCTGGTGGACCCGCTGTACCGGCGGATTTATCCGCCCACCGCACACGAAGGCTCGGTGGGCTGAGCTAACGCACCGGCCTTTGTCGTGGTGTCAGTGCACCACCACCGGGTTCTGCGCCAGGCCCGCGTAGCGGTCCAGTGCGTCTTCCACTTCTTCCTGGGTGGGCGTGTCGCGCTGCCAGGCCAAGATCTGTTCCTGGAACATCTCGGCCCAGGAACCGTCCAGGTAGACCTCTTTGCCGGAGCGCTTGTCCACGATTTCAAAACCATGGCGCGCAAGCTGGGGAACGGCGGGGGCGGTGTCGTTGAGCACCTGGGCGCTCTTTTTCTCCACGGCATCGGGCAGCATATGGACCACCACGAAGGATTCTGAGTCGTAGAGCATGTGCATCGTGTTCCCCTTGTCGATATAGATGTCAGATGACAGCGGGTGCGCAGAGTTCAAGGGCCTTAGAACCTGTTCAAAGTCTTTTTGGAGATTGCATTGGAGTGCAATCGGGATGAGTGGAAGCTTCGGATGCGCCGCATGGGCTCGTGCCCATACAAGCAGCCGGGGCGTTCAATCGCCCGATTTCACTCCAACCCTGTGGGCAAGTGCCTTGCCGGGCGGTCTGCGGCGTTGCGGCGCTTGTTGATAGCCGAGCTATCAACTGCGCACCGCGCCTTGCATCCCATCCCGGTAAGGTACTTGTGCAACTCCAAAAAGACTTTGAACAGGTTCTTAGGTAAACCACGGCTTTTGTCCCCTGCTGCGTTGCAGTATTTCATGAAAAACGGAGCACGCCGGGTTCGCGGGGCTTTTTTGCCCGGATGGCGTATGGGCGCAACACTCCGTGCGGCGCGAGCCGTCGGAGGCAGTGCTTTGAACAGGTTCTTAAGGGGGGCTGCTGGCGCGCAGCAGCAGGTCGGCGAAATCGCCGTTGGCCTGGGTGAGCTTGATGCGAACGGGCAGATAACCCAGTCCCGGCGCCACCCAGAGTTCGGCCTTCTGGTCGTAGTCCTTGCGCGGCAGGCGCAGCAGCTTGAGGGCGGGCGTGGGCCCGGCGGGCAGGTCCAGGGTTTCGGGGCCTTCCACGGTGAAGGTCCAGCGGTCGGCGCTGCGGGCGCTCACCGTGGTCAGCGTAATCTGGGTGCCGGGCACAAAGCGGCCCGGGTCTGCGGCCAGTAGGGCGCCCAGCTGGATGAACAGGCTCAGGCGGTCCTGTACGCCCGGCCCTGCCGCCGCGTCGGGCGTGTTGGCGCTGAAGGTGACACGGCCCTTGTCGTAGTCAAAATGGGCGGCCTGCTCGCTGCGGGATTTGTCGGAGAACTTTTCGGGCAGCAGTCCTTGCTCCGTGACCGTGCCCACGCTGCGCTGCGTGCGGGTGCCTACCAGAAAGGCGCTGATCTCCTGGCGCGCCTCGTAGCGGTTGCCGACCTGCTGCCACAGCAGCTCGGCCCGGGCGCTGTAGGCGAATTTTTTGGCCTGGCCGCTCACATCAAACGCGAGGCGCGTGGGGGCAGGCATGCGCACGGGCGGCGGTGGGGCGCTGGCACTGCGGCCGGTGCCTCCGGGCGGGCGGATGTCCACGCCCGTGCCGGGCTGGGCGTCTTCAGCCGTGGGCTCTGAGGGGGCGGCCGGTGCCGATGCCGCAGGCGCGGGTGCCGGGGCGGCGTCGTTGGCAGGCGTGTCAGGGGTTGCGCTGGCCACGGGGGTTGTGGCAC
>NZ_QAIM01000098.1:0-6394 GCF_003061035.1 Acidovorax sp. HMWF018 | reverse complement strand
GGCGGCAGGGGAGGGGTCGGCGGCGGGCAGGGTGATGCGCACCTGGTACAGCCCGTCCTGCACGCCAGCGGTGAATTCGCCCTGCACGTCATGCAGCAAGGCCAGCCGCGCGCGCACGTTGGCCAGTGCGATGCCATGGCCCCGCGTGCTGGGCTCGTCGTGTTTGCCGGTTTTGCCCTCTTTGGGGGGCAGGGTGTTGGTGATGCGTACCACCACGCGGGTGCCGCGCAGCTCGGTCAGCACGCGCAGCTTGCCGCCCCGGGCGCTGGGCTCCACGCCATGTTTGACGGCGTTTTCCACCAGCGGCTGCAGCAGCAGCGGCGGCAGGCGCGCGCTGTCGGTGCGTGGGTCCAGGTTCCACTGCACCTGCAGGCGCTTGCCAAAGCGCACCTGCTCAATGCCCAGGTAGCGGCGCGCCAGGGTGATCTCCTCGGCCAGCGTGGTCGATTCGCCCTGCTCGATGAGGGCCACGCGGAACAGGTCCGACAGGTCTTCGAGCAGCGACTCGGCCTTGGCCGGCTCCTCACGCACCAGCGCAATGGCGCTGTTGAGTGTGTTGAACAAAAAATGCGGGCGGATGCGCGATTGCAGCTCTGTCAGGCGCGCCGTGGTGGCGGCCGGGGTGCGGCCCCGGGCACGCAGCACCAGCGCAGCCACCAGCATGGCTGCCAGCAATGCGCCGGTGGCGGCGCTGGCCAGCCAGGGGGGCGATGCCGACAGGCCCACCAGCGCCAGCATGGCGCAGGCATAGGCACCGGCCACGGCCCCCAGCAGCACCCCGGCGGCATATTGCTGCGCGGTGGACAGGCGCTGCAGCACCGTCTTGAGGCTGCAGGCCGTGATCAGCCACACTAGCGTGGCCGGCAGCGCGCCGCCGGTCAGCAGTGCCAGGCTGGCCAGCCATTCGACGGGGCTGCCGGCGCCATACATGGCACCCACGCCCACCACCACCTCCACAAACAGCACGGCCCGCAGCACCACACCGACCTGGCAGGCATCGAACACCAGGGCCCGCCCACGTGGCGGCTGCCCGCCCGGCCCGGCGCCCGCAGCGGCCCGCACGCTGCGCGCAGGCCTGTCTGGCAGGGCGGAATCCGGCGGCGGGGGCTGGGTCGATAAAATTTGGGTGTTTTGCATTGCGGCATCCGGACAGTCCGGGTGTCTGAACCACCGGATTATTGCCCTCCTTATGTCCAAAGCCCAAGCCACCAGCGCCGACTCTGCGCCGTCCTACAACCAGCTTGACACCAAGGCCCAGGCCTGGTCGGCGCTGTTTTCCGAGCCCATGAGCGACCTGGTCAAGCGCTACACCTCCAGCGTTTTCTTCGACAAGCGCCTGTGGCAGGCCGACATTGCAGGCAGCCTGGCGCATGCCGAAATGCTGGCCGCACAGGGCATCATCAGTGCCGAAGACCACGCCTCCATCCAGCGCGGCATGGCCCAGATCACGTCGGAAATCGAGTCCGGCGCCTTCGAGTGGAAGCTGGACCTGGAAGACGTGCACCTGAACATCGAAGCCCGCCTGACGCAGCTGGTGGGCGACGCTGGCAAGCGACTGCACACCGGCCGCAGCCGCAACGACCAGGTGGCCACCGACGTGCGCCTGTGGCTGCGCGGCGAGATCGACCTGATCGGCGACCTGCTCAAAGAGCTGCAGGTGTCGCTGGTCGATGTGGCCGAGCAGAACGTCGAGGTGATCCTGCCCGGCTTCACCCACCTGCAGGTGGCCCAGCCCGTGAGCTTTGGCCACCACATGCTGGCCTACGTGGAGATGTTCAAGCGCGACGCCGAGCGTATGGCCGACGTGCGCCGCCGCACCAACGTGCTACCCCTGGGCAGCGCGGCCCTGGCCGGCACCACCTACCCGCTGGACCGCGAGCGCGTGGCCAAGACGCTGGGCATGGTGGATGCGAACGGCTCCCCCGTGGTGTGCCAGAACAGTCTGGACGCCGTGAGCGACCGCGACTTCGCCATCGAATTCACCGCTGCCGCCAGCCTGTGCATGGTGCACGTGAGCCGCCTGTCCGAAGAACTCATCATCTGGATGAGCCAGAACTTCGGCTTCATCAAGATCGCCGACCGCTTCACCACCGGTTCGTCGATCATGCCGCAGAAGAAAAACCCCGACGTGCCCGAACTCGCGCGCGGCAAGACGGGCCGCGTGGTCGGTCACCTGATGGGCCTGATCACGCTGATGAAGGGCCAGCCCCTGGCCTACAACAAGGACAACCAGGAAGACAAAGAACCGCTGTTCGACACCGTGGACACGCTCAAGGACACGCTGCGTATCTTTGCCGAGATGGTCGGCGGCCAGTTGAACCCCGCCACGGGCAAGAAAGAGGGCGGCATCACCGTCAACGCCCAGGCCATGGAGCAGGCCGCACTCAAGGGCTATGCCACGGCCACCGACCTGGCCGACTACCTGGTCAAGAAGGGCCTGCCCTTCCGCGATGCGCACGAGACGGTGGCCCACGCCGTGAAGGCTGCCACCACCCATGCGTGTGACCTGTCGGAGCTGCCCCTGACCGTGCTGCAGGGCTTTCACCCCGCCATCGAAAAGGATGTGTACGAGTGCCTGAGCCTGCGCGGCTCGCTCAACGCCCGCAACACGCTGGGCGGCACGGCCCCGGCGCAGGTGCGTGCCCAGCTGGCGCGCCACCGCGCCCGCCTGGAAAAATGAGTCAACCCCCTGAGGCGCTGCGCGCCATCCCCCTTCTCTCGAATTGCTGTGCAATTCGGGAAGGGAGACGCAGCCAGCGCGGCGGGGCGGCCCTTGCGCGGCTGCCGCTGGCCTGAACCGTGCTTGTTGTACGGTCGCGCCCCGCAGCCACACCATTCAAATCAACGAGTTCCACCATGACAATGACTTCCCGCCGTAATCTGCTGTCCCGCCTTGTGCGCACGGGTGCCTTTGTGGGGGCCGCATTGGCCGTGGGCCTGGCGTCCGCCCAGCAGGCCAAGCCCATCCGCCTGCTTGTGGGTTTTCCGCCCGGCGGCGGTACGGACGCCATTGCGCGCACGCTGTCCGAGAAGCTCAAGGATGAGCTGGGCCAGCCTGTGGTGGTCGAAAACCGCCCCGGCGCGGGCGGCCAGATTGCCGCGCAGGCACTCAAGGCCTCGGCGCCCGACGGCACCACGCTGTTCCTCACGCACGACCACACCATCTCCATCCTGCCCCAGGTGGTGAAGAACCCCGGCTACGAACCCGCGCGCGACTTTGTGGCGGTGGGCGGTTTTGCCACGTTTGTGAATGCGTTTGCCGTGTCGGGCGGCACGCCGGCCAAGTCGTTCACCGAATACGTGCAGTGGGTCAAGACGGCCGGTGGCAGCAAGGGCGCGGTGGGTATTCCTGCGCCAGCGTCCACTCCAGAGTTCCTGGTCAAGCTGGTGGGGCAAAAGTACCAGCTGGACCTGGTCTCGGCACCGTACCGGGGCAGCGCCCCCATGATGGCTGACATGCTGGGCAACCAGATCAGCGCGGGCGTGGCCTCGGTGCAGGACTTCATGGAAAACCACAAGGCCGGCAAGGTGCGCGTGGTGGGCGTGCTGGGCACCAAGCGCCAGGCTTCCATGCCCGACGTGCCCACGTTCGACGAGATGGGCCTCAAGGGCTTTGAAGACCTGCCGTACTACGGCATCTACGCACCCACCGGCACGCCGCAAAAGTTCATCACCGACTTCTCGAACGCGCTGGCCAAGGTCGTGGCCCAGCCTGATGTGCGCGAACACCTCACCGCCATGGGCCTCACAGTGGGCTACATGTCGCCCCAGCAGCTGGCCACGCGCGAAAAGGCCTACACCGAAGCCTGGACGCGCATCATCAAGACCAGCGGGTTTGTAGCGCAGTAAAGGACGGGCGAGGGCTGCTGCGAAGCCGCCTGACCCCAGCCCGCGTTCGCATTAACAGCGGTGCGTGTGGTACGTGCTGTCCGTGCCGTGGGGCTGTGGCCACAAGGGGCCGTCTCACCGACCGGCCGGGGTGTCTCCAAAGCGGCCAGCCCCAGCGCAGTCGGTGCTGGCCGGTCTGCACAGACCATGGCACCATCCGGCACCCATCCCGGACCTCATTCATGCCCACCAGCCGCCTTCCTTCGAACTGGATCCATCACCGGTACCTGCCCCTCGCGGTGGGTGTGTGCAGCAGCATGCTGGCCGCCTTGCTGGCCTGGGTGGTCATCGACATCTCTCACACCAAGGCGCGGGCCGAGATTGCTGCGCAGGCGCAAAGCCACCTGCTGCAGATCCGCGACCGCCTGGACAGGCAATTGCAGAGCACGCTGTCGGTGCCCGAAACGGTGTCCGCCTTCATTGCCGCACAAGGCAGCATGTCGCCCGACATCTTTGCCACCGTGGTGGGCCGCCTGCTGGAGCACCAGCGCAATATCCGCAACCTGGCTCTGGCGCCCGACAACGTCATCAGCGATGTGTACCCGCGCGTGGGCAATGAGCGAGCGATTGGCCTGCGGTACCTGGACAACCCGCAGCAGCGTGGTGCGGTGGAGCGGGCCATCCAGACCCGCCGCACCGTCGTTGCAGGTCCCATTCCGCTGGTGCAAGGCGGGCTCGGCATCATCAGCCGCACGCCGGTGTTTCTGGCGCATCCGCCGGGGCGTGCACCGGTGGGTGGGCCCCGTTACTGGGGCATCGTGTCGCTCACCGTCAATGCCGACACCCTGTTCGCCGACGTGGGCCTGAACTCGGACCAGATGGGTTTTCAGGTGGCGGCACGTGGCCTGGACGCCATGGGCGCGCAGGGCGCGGTGTTCATCGGCCGCCCTCAGTTGTTCGACGAGGAGCCGGCCACGCTCGATGTGCCCTTGCCGGGTGGCGGCAGCTGGATCCTGGGCGCGGTCCCCACGGGCGGGTGGGGGGCTGCAGGCCGTGCACCCGCGCTGGTGGTGATGCTGGCCTACGCGTTCGCGCTGGTGCTGGGGCTGTTGAGCGCTCGGCTGGTGCGCGCCCACCAGCAGGTGCTGGCGCTGGCCAGCCATGACCGCCTGACGGGGCTGCCCAACCGGCGCCTGTTTGAAGACCGCTTGTCGCAGGCGGTGCTGACGGCCTACCGTGACCACCGTGCGGGCGCGTTGTTACTGGTGGACCTGGATGGTTTCAAGGCGGTCAATGACAGTCTGGGGCACGGCAGTGGCGATCAGGTGCTGGTGCGTGTGGCGCAGCGTCTGGCCGGGCTGGCCCGTGCCAATGACACCGCCGCCCGCCTGGGCGGCGACGAATTTGCACTGGTGCTGAACGCTGTGGCGTCCCCGGAGGCCGCCATGGAACTGGCCCACAAGGTGCTGGCAGCGCTGGTGGCGCCCATTGGACTCGACAGTGGCCAACACGTGCTGACCGGCGCAAGCGTTGGGGTCGCCTTGTTCCAGGGCCCTGCTGTGGAATCCATGCCCGCGCTCATGGACCGTGCTGACCGGGCGCTGTACACCAGCAAGCGCAGCGGCAAAGGGCTGGCCACATTGGCCGAAGCCCCCGGCGCTGCAGAGTTGCCGCAGGAGACCCCGCCCTTGGCCTGAGAAGCATGTTTTGCATGGAAATCAAGCAAAAATAGCTGCAGGCGCTAGTACATAAAGCGCTTGCAGCTATATTTTTAGGAGCGTTTGCTGCCACGGGGCCTGTCGTCGTGCAGCCCCGCAACCCGGTCACAGCATGGCCGTGCGCTGCTGCTCGGCGCGCGATGCGCCAATGGCGGTCTCCACGTTCTTGACCTCCTCGGGCGGGGGCAGCACGGCGGGCATGCCCAGGGCCTGAATGGCCAGCTCGCGGCACCAGCCTTTGGTGTGGTACAGGTGGTGGTCCTCGTCTTTTTCCACGGCCTTGTGCGCTACCTTGAGGGTGTGGCCCACATCGCCCGTGGCCACCTTGGCGACCTGGCCCAGCAGCTCCCAGTTGGCGTGGTCCTTGGTCTCCGCGTGCACCACACATTCGCAGGCCACCAGCTGTGCGGCGTCGGGGCTGCCAGACTTTTTGGCCAGCTGCATGGCCTGCACCAGGGACGTGCCAATGTGCTTGACCACGGCCCGCGTGGGCGACTGCGTATAAGGGTCCAGGCCCAGCGCATCGCAGACACCGCGCACCACGTTCTGGTGCGCCAGCGTTTCTTCCAGATAACCTTGCCATTCCTTCTTCAGGTCGGGGTTGATGGCGCAGGTGAGGGCGGTGCGGTACACCTGTTCGCCGCCGAGTTCGGTCTCCATCATCTGCAGGACGAGGTCGTCGAGTTGATGGCTGTCGTAGTGGCTTTTGGGCATGGGGGCTCCTTGGGGTGGTGGGGTGAACGAAAAGGTGGGGCTTCAGGCCAGGGTGCGCACTTTGGGTTCACGCTCCCACTGGCGGGTCTGGGCTGCGGCGATGAAACCTTGGGCGTCGGCCGGGTCCACCACGC
>NZ_QAIM01000614.1:0-2553 GCF_003061035.1 Acidovorax sp. HMWF018 | reverse complement strand
GGTGCGGGAGGGGGGCCATGGCGCGCCACTGCCTCGCCCAGGGTTTGCTGGATGGCCCGCGTGGCGTTGGCTAGTTGGCCGCTGCGCACCAGCTGGGTGGCTTCGCCCATCAGGCGCTTGAGGTTCAGGTTCCAGTCCATGGGGACTCCTTGGTGGTGGGTGCGGGCACGGGCGACGCGCTGCGGTTTGTGTACGGATTCAATGCATGCGCCCGGCCAGCGCGGCCTTGACGGCCGTACTGGCGTGGAACGCGCCCAAGACCGTCACCGAGGCGATCGTGGCCTGCGCCAGTGCGGGCGGCACGTCGTCGTCGATGCTGGCCAGGCCCAGCACACGGATCTCCAGCGCCTGGCCTGCCGCCAACACGGCCTCCAGCTCGGCCCGGCCAAAACGCTGCAGTCCCAGCACAAGCATCTTGCGGGCCACCACCTGGCGCACCGCGTCGTTCTGGGCGGTCAGCTGGTTGCGGATGGCGGTGCGGATGAAGTCGGTGCGGTTGGCGTAAAAGCCCTCGGACACCAGCAGGTCAATGTGGCCCAGGTCCACAAAACCGAGGTTGATGGTGACCTTCTCGGACTCGGGCACCTTGCTGCGTGCGGGGGCGGTGGGAACCAGGTTGCTCATCAAGCACACTCCAAAAAACATCCAGACAGATGGTGTATGGATGGAATATGGATGGTGGTTGGCTGCTTTGCAAGAGCTGCCCACAAAAAATGAGGCCTACGGGCCCCAGGAGGTACTGCATGCGTTCACTACTAAAATGGTAGCAAACAAGCCATGTTTCAGTAGCGCTAGCGCCCGGTTTTGCCTGAAATTTGCCCCGGGGACCCACAGGATGGCGGTGCAGATGCTGCACCGCCCTGGGGAAAGGCGCTCAACACACACCCTGCAGGCCGATCCCGAGGGATCGTCCACAGGCGCTCAGAACAGCGTGAGTTCCTTGTGTTCACCCAGGCTGCGCGGCGGCTCGCTAGTGAAGGCGGCCTTGGCCATCTGGAACAGCTGCACCATCTTGCTCTCGTCCACGTTCCAGTATTCGGCGTGGCGAACGCGCACCACCAGCAGTGCCAGGTCCGGGTCGGTCGCTCCGCCGGGGAACCACGCCTTGGCTATGGGCGACCACAGGGCTTCCTTGAGCGCGCGGTCGTCCACAAAACGCGCCTGGCCTGACACGGACACATAGCGGTCCTCGCCCGGGTCGGCGTACGACACATTCACCTCGCCATCGGTCAAAAGGCGTTCGTACAGCTCGCCCGACTGGGAGATGAAGAAGTACAGCTCGGCCTGTTCATCGAGCTGCCGGTTTTGTGTGGTGAGCGGGTGCGCGTGCAGCATGCCTGTGGACGTGCGGTGCGTGAGCATGCCAAAACGGATGTCCTTGATGAGCTTCCACAAGGTGTCGTGGGCGGGGGAGTTGGGGTGCATGGGGCCTCCAGCAGGTGGTAGGGAATCGATCGAAGAGTGCGGGCACTGCAATCGATTGACTCTAGGCACCACGGGGCGGCCAGGGCGTCGGCGGGGAACGCCGATGCCTGTGGGCGGTTGTCTGACACAGGGGCGCCGCCCTCCTCCATCAGGCCTTCTTCAAGAACTCCGACTTCAGCAGCATGCTGCCCAGGTCCGTCTTGCAGTCCACGTTGTGGCCATCGGCACCATCGACCAGGCGGATGCTCTTGATCTTGGTGCCCTTCTTGAGCGTGGACGACGAACCCTTGACCTTGAGGTCTTTCACCAGGATCACCGCGTCGCCGTCGGCCAGCGGGTTGCCATTGGCATCCCGGACGATGCCGTCGCCTGCATCGGCGTCGGCGTCCGCTGCATCGGCCACCTGCGGCCATTCAAAGGCGCAGTCGGGGCACACATAGTTGCTGCCATCCGGGTAGGTGTTCTCCTGGCCGCACTGGGGGCAGGCGGGAACGGTGTGGGGCATGGTGGGGTCCTCTCTGTCGTTGTTGTAGTGATTGTGAAATGGGTGCGCAAAGTGTCGCCGCTTCACAGCGGCGCACGTTGCTCCAGCGCAAACGGCGGCAGCCCTTTGAGCAGCCGCTGGCCGTAGCTGGTGCGCGTCAGGCGCTTGTCGTAGCAGTACACATGCGCCATGTCTTCTTCGGTGCGGATCGCGCGGCCCACCCACTGCGCCAGGCGGATGGCGGTGGCGGGCACCACCAGCTCGCTGAAGGGGTCGCGGCCCACGGCGCGCAGCCATTCGGCGCGGGCCTCGCCCACCGGGTCATCGGGCGGGGCAAAAGGCAGCTTGGTGATGAAGACCGACTCGCACAGGCGCCCGGGCAGGTCCAGCCCCTCGCCAAACGACTGCATGCCGAAGATGACCGAGGGCTCGCCGTTCTCCACACGCTCGCGGTGGCGGCGCAGCAGCTGCGTGCGCGGCAGCGCGTTCTGCACCAGCACCACGCTGCGCATGGCGGTGGGCAATGCGTCCACGGCCTGTCGCATCTGCTCGCGCGAGGTGAACAGCACCAGCGCGCCGTATTCCACCCGGGCAATGTCGTGCAGCAGCGCATCGACCATCTCGGTGGTGAACTGTGCGGCGTT
>NZ_QAIM01000097.1:0-1998 GCF_003061035.1 Acidovorax sp. HMWF018 | reverse complement strand
CCCTTTTTTCGAGCCTCTCCAGCCCCCTCCTGCCCCATGAAACGAATCCTGTCTGCGTTGCGATCCCTGGCCGTCTTTGCTGCGGTGGCCCCGGCTGCCTTTGGCGCGTTTGCCCAGGCGCCCCAGCCTCCCGAAATCGCCGCGCGCACCTACCTGCTGGTGGATGTCACCGCCAACCAGGTGCTGGCCGCCAAGGACATCGACGCGCCTGTGGAGCAGGCCTCGCTCACCAAGCTCATGACGGGCTACCTGGTGTTTGATGCGCTGCGCTCCAAGAAGATCGCGCTGGACCAGAAGCTGCCCGTGAGTGTGCGCGCCTGGAAGATGCCCGGCTCGCGCATGTTCATCGACCCCAAGATGCAGGTGCCGGTCGAAGACCTCATCAAGGGCATGATCGTGCAGTCCGGCAACGACGCCACCATGGCCCTGGCCGAAGGCGTGGGCGGCACGGCCGAGAACTTCGTCAAGCTCATGAACGACCAGGCGCAGGCGCTGGGCATGAAGGGCACGAGCTACAAGAACCCCGAAGGCCTGACCGAGCCCGGCCACACCACCACGGCGCGCGACCTCTCCGTGCTGGCCATGCGGCTGATGAAGGATTTTCCGGAGTACATGCACTATTACTCCACCAAGCAGTACAGCTACCCGGGTACTCCGGCATCGAACGGCAGCAACCGCAATTCGCTGCTGTTCCGCGATCCCACGGTCGATGGCCTCAAGACCGGCCACACCGCTGCGGCGGGCTACTGCCTGGTGGCCACGTCCAAGCGTGAATTCCCCGGCGTGGGCCAGCGCCGCCTGTTGTCCATCGTGCTGGGTGCCGCGAGCGAAAACGCGCGCGCGAACGAAAGCCAGAAGCTGCTGAACTGGGGTTATACCGCGTTCGAGGCGGTCAAGTTGTTTGACGCAGGCAAGCCGGTGGCGACCCCTGCCGTCTGGAAGGGCAAGGACAGCGTGCTGAAGATCGGCCGCGAGGAGGCCATCGTGGTCGCCGTGCCCGCCGGCAGCGCTGGCAAGGTCACCACCCAGATCGCCCGCCCCGATCCGCTCGTGGCGCCTTACACCAAGGGCCAGGCCATTGGCACCCTCAAGGTCATGCTGGGCGACCAGTCTATCGGCGAAGTGCCCCTGGTGGCGCTGGAGGCGGTGGAGCAGGCCGGCATCCTGGGCCGTGCCTGGGATGCCATCCGCCTCTGGATCAAGTGACGCTGCGTTGCAGAAGGTGGCGAACCACTTCTGAAACCATAGCTGGCTGCGCAGGTCCGGCATATGTCGGGCCTGTTTTTCGCTCCTTTTGCGGCCAGTTCCTGTCAGATCACCGGGGTGGCTGAAGGTGCCAGAAACTGCTGCAAGCCGCAGTGGGCTTGCCTTTCAGGGGGCATCCTGCTACATTAGAAGGCTTTTCGGAATTTCCGAAGGGATTCACGTTTTCGCTTTCACGAAGCAAATTCACGTTTAGGGACGTATTTCATGCCAACCATTAATCAACTGGTCCGTCAGGGGCGCGAGGTCGAAAAGACCAAGTCCAAGAGCCCTGCGATGGAAAACTCTCCACAGCGCCGTGGCGTGTGCACCCGTGTGTACACCACGACGCCTAAGAAGCCTAACTCCGCTCTGCGTAAGGTCGCCAAGGTGCGCCTGACCAACGGTTTTGAGGTGATCTCCTACATCGGCGGTGAAGGCCACAACCTGCAGGAACACAGCGTGGTGCTGGTTCGCGGTGGTCGTGTGAAGGACTTGCCCGGTGTGCGTTACCACATCGTGCGTGGCTCGCTGGACTTGCAGGGCGTGAAAGACCGCAAGCAAGCCCGCTCCAAGTACGGCGCGAAGAAGCCAAAGGCCAAGTAAGCCCTGGCCCTTTCGGTCTGAAGAATTTTCGGTGCTGTTTTTCCGCGTGGCGCGGAAGTGCAGCGTAGTGACCCCAAACGCAGGTGTTCTGCGCGGGTCGAGTAAGTGGGAGTCCAGAGATTGGCTCTCGCGGTGTCTGAAAAGATGCCA
>NZ_QAIM01000613.1:0-4715 GCF_003061035.1 Acidovorax sp. HMWF018 | reverse complement strand
TATGATGGACGCGCGTAAGTTATTGATAAACCTGCTGTATCGGGCTTCAGCGCAGTCCAGCGAAATGTCGGGCTGGGGTCATCGTCAAACAAAAAAAAGCCCTGCATCGCAGGGCTTTGTAGGGAGGGACGTTGAGCCAGTTGCTGTCGTGCTAGCACGAACGGGCGTTTGGGTCAGGGTCCCTTAGCTGGAAGGTAGCTTGGTACCGAAGCGTTAATAATACTCCACATGCTTACAACCGTCAATCCAATCGACGCAGTGGCTTTCGGGCGTTTGATGGAGTTTCTCTCCCCGGACCCGCCCTGGAATCGCTCCCTCTGGAGCATCGGCTTGGTCTTGGGTATGCAAGAACTCTGCGAGGCGTCCATCATGCTTCAGACAGGGACCCTGAGCGAAGCGTCTGTGAAAAGGATCTGCTCATCACTGCAGCTCAAGATGGGAAAAGACCCAGCCCTGTCTGTCGCAGAAAAGCTCCACCTGCGACAACAGATAGGCCACCCCCCCAAGGTTGGCGGCCCTGCTCATCACACTGTCGCTCAAATGGCTAACGCCCTCAACACGGACTACCTTCGCCGCTGGGCGGGGATCGCGGGTAAAGGGGAGCACACCGTCGAGATGTTTGCAAGAAGCGTGGCGTCTCACGTTCTTGATGCAGGATTTTCTGCCCAGCATGTCCGCCAGCTCTTGAAAGCTAAAGCTTCAGGTCCCGATCCAATTACGCTTGCTGAGATCTGTGAAGAGTTGCATGGGATGCAAACGAGCAACCCCATCCGACCTTTCGAGGTCCTGCTGGCGTTCCATCGCCCTCCCAAACTCACCCATGGTCTTCCCAGTAACTGGCTGGAAGCGGAGGAAGTGACCCAATGGCTTGTGGAGCACCGCTTCGACACAGCAAATGTTCGTGCTCCAGCTGCAATTGTCTTGTCAGTCAACGCCCGTGATAGCGGCGCTGCAGCACAGGTCGCGCGTGAGATGTCCGATCGGTTTGCTGCGCGGGCACGAATCGCTACCGGCAAGCCGTTGGACCTGTACCCAGACCTATGGGTTGCGGGAGAGTCCGCGCCGACCTCATTGCTCGGGGAGTCACGAGGTGTGCGAGTCAAGGAACTGGACCGAGAGGGTCGCGTCTTCACTACGCAGAGATCTGACGACAGCGTCGAAGCCGCCCTGGAATTGCTTGCCCATCTTGATGAAAGCTCACCACCCGCCGCCATTGCTGGCGGCTGGGGGGCAATTGAAGGTCTGTTGGCAGACCCAGGAGATAGAGCGACAGCCGCTGACAATCTTGCGTCACTAGTCGCTTGCTCGTTTCCGCGCCAGGAACTGACATCGCTTTCTTACAAGGCTCAGAAAGAGCATCCCCATATTGCAGCCATGCTTGGCGGCCTTGAAACCAACAGGAAACGATCCGAGAAGCTGGCTGAGCTAATCAATGAGGGAAGCCTGCCAGACCTCAAGGCCACAGCCGATCGAGCAGCTGTGCAGCGAGTTCGCAAGATGCTTGCTGAGCCCTCCACCGAGCTGAAAACTGTAAGGGACACCATTGCCGAGGCGTTCCACCGTCTTTATCGACAAAGAAATCTTGTTTTGCACGGCGGGCGATTGGACAGCGTTACTTTGAAGGCCAGTCTGAGAACTGTTTCCAAGCTGGCCGGGGCAGGAATGGACCGGATAACGCATGGCCACTACGTTCAATCTGTGCGTCCGTTGGAGTTAGTTGCCCGAGCCAACCTTTCTATTGCGCTCATCAACAAGGAGCGCGCACTGGATTGCGTGGATCTCCTTGAATAGAGTCGTCCCCAGTTGCCACGTTTTTTCGCTAAGCGGACACGGGCGCTCATCTATCAGTCCTATTTCAAATTGATTCACTGATCATGTTTGGCGCAACACACCTCCCCGCCTTGCGCGGTGGCTTTCTCGCCCTGCTGGCGGCGGTACTCTTCGGCATCAGCACGCCCGCGGTACAGAGGCTGGGCGCAGGGCTCGGGGCCTTCACGACCGCAGCGCTGCTGTACTTAGGAGCGGCCCTGATCGGGGCACTGTCGCTGCGGACTGCTGCGCATGAAGCGCGAGTGCAGAGGTCCGACATTCCGCGCCTTCTGGCGATGGCTGGCTTTGGCGCCGCGCTGGGGCCGGTGGCCCTGGCCTGGGGCCTGCAGCACACGAGCGGAGCCAGCGCGTCGCTCATGCTCACTCTGGAAGCGCTGTTCACCGCCACGCTGGCATGGTGGCTGTACAGCGAAACCATGGACCGCCGCGTGTGGGCCGCCATGCTGTTGCTGCTCGCAGGAGGAATGGCGCTCGTTCTGGACCAAGGCCTGCAAGGAGGCGTGCAGTTGCTGGGGCTGCTTGCCGTGCTGCTGGCCACGGTCGCCTGGGGGGTGGACAACACCTTGTCCCGTGGGCTGGCTGAGCGCGACCCCAGCCAGGTGGTGATGGCCAAGGCCACCCTGGGGGCCGCAGCGACGGCTGCATTGGCTGTTTCGACTGGGGAGCCTTTGCCTTCCCTGTCCGCAGCACTGGGACTTCTCGCCGTTGGAGCCACTGGTTACGGCCTGAGTCTGCGCTGTTACCTCCTGGCCCAGCGGGCATTTGGTGCGGCGCGGACGGGCTCGGTGTTCGCCTTCGCGCCCTTCATTGGTGCTGCCGTGGCCTTCGGTTTCGGGGAACGCTCTGCGGGGTGGTTGATGCTCTTGGGTGGAGTGTTCATGTTGGCGGGAGTAATGCTCCATCTGGCGGAAAGCCATGGACACGAGCACACGCACGAAGTGCTGGAGCATGAGCATGCTCACCGGCACGACGATGGGCACCATGCACATGTGCACGTAGTAATGCCAACTGGCAGCCACAGCCACAAGCACACCCATGAGCCTGTGACCCACGCCCATCCCCATGCTCCTGACGTGCACCATCAGCACGTTCACTGAACCCGCTAGATCTAACCAACAGCGCGGACCGCGTGAGCGCGCGTGCCGCGCAGCAGCCTCAGCCCATTGCCAACCACCAGGAGGCTGGCCCCCATGTCCGCAAAAACCGCCATCCACATCGACGCGTTCCCAAAGACCGCAAGCACCAAGAACACCGTCTTGATACCCAGCGCCAGCACGATGTTCTGAAGAAGGATGCCCCGCGTGCGCCTGGAGAGCTGGATGACTTCGGGGATGCGGCGCAGATCGTCATTCATGATGACGATGTCCGCAGCCTCCATGGCCGTGTCGGTTCCTGCTGCACCCATGGCAAGGCCGATGTCGGCGCGTGCCAGCGCAGGTGCGTCATTGATGCCATCCCCCGTCATCGCCGTGGCACCGTACTGGGCCTGCATCTGCTCAATGGCCGACAGCTTGTCTTCTGGCAGCAGGTTTCCATGCGCCTGGTCGATGCCCGCCTGTTTGGCGATGGTCTCTGCCGTGGCTTGGTTGTCTCCGGTCAGCATGACCGAGGCGATTCCCAGCGCGTGTAGCTGGGCGATGGCCTCCCGTGAGCTGTCCTTGATGGTGTCGGCCACCGCAAAGATGGCAAGAACCTCCGATTGACTGGCCAGAAGGGTCACCGTGCGGCCCTGCGATTCCTGTGCCTGTAGCAGCGCCTCAATGGCGGGGCTGCAAAGACCCCGTTCCTCGATGAGCCGGTGATTCCCCAGAATCAGGGGTTGGCCTTCAAGCTGGGCTTCCACACCACGTCCGGCAAGGGCCGTGAAGCCTGCCACGATGCCCTGGCCAGCAGACAGTCCTTGCGCGATGGCCTTGGACACGGGGTGGTCAGAGTGACCGGCCAGGTCCGCCGCCCAGCCCAGAATCTGGGTTTCGGGATACGTTCTGGCCAGCACGTGCTGGGCCACCAGTTTGGGTTTTCCTTCCGTGATCGTGCCGGTCTTGTCGAGCGCAATGGCCTTGAGTTTGTGCGCGTCTTCCAGGTAAACCCCGCCCTTGATGAGGATGCCACGCCGGGCCGCAGAAGCCAGACCACTGACCACCGTCACCGGCGTTGCGATCACCAGCGCACAGGGGCAGGCGATGACCAGCAGTACCAGAGCCTTGTAGACGGCATCCACCCACGTCAGGCCCATGAAGACCGGAGTGAGCGTCGCCACAAGAACGGCCATGATGAACACAGCCGGGGTGTAAATGGCAGCAAACCGGTCCACGAACTGCTGTGTGGGGGCGCGTGAGCCCTGCGCCTGTTCCACCGAGTGAATGATGCGGGCCAAGGTGGTGTTGCTGGCCTCTGCCGTGACCATCACCTCCAGGGTGCCTGTTTCGTTGATGGTGCCAGCAAACACGGGATCTCCAGGAACCTTGTCCACCGGAATGCTCTCTCCCGTGACCGGCGCCTGGTTGACTGCGCTGGTCCCAACGGCCACTGTGCCGTCCAGCGGCATGCGCTCGCCCGGCCTGACCCGGACGATGGCGTTGACGGGAACCTGTGCAGCGGCCACCGATTTCCAGCTGCCGTCAGGCTGGCGTACTTCGGCCGTCTCGGGCGTGAGATCCAACAGGCTCTTGATGGCATTGCGTGCACGGTCTACCGCGCGGCCTTCGATCAATTCAGCAATGGCATAGAGGGCCATCACCATGGCGGCTTCTGGCCATTGGCCAATGAGAAACGCGCCGGTCACGGCCACCGTCATCAGCGCATTGATGTTCAGCCGTCCCTGCAGCAAGGCGGCAAACCCCTTGCGGTAGGTGGAAAAGCCCGCCAGCCAGATGGCCGCCGCC